>DATHZW010000149.1:0-2092 GCA_035458405.1 Steroidobacteraceae bacterium
GCCAGGCGCGTGCGCTCGGCGCGATCGGCGTGCTGCCCAAGACGGTCAAGCCGATCGACGTCACCAAGGTGCTGTTCCAGCTCAGGCTGCTGCCCGACCGGCGCGACGACGCGCCGTCGTCGCTGCAGGCGGTGAACGATCACGGCGAGCTGGTGCCGGTGGCGGCGGAGCTCGGCGATGAGCCGCTGGACGCGCGGACCCGCGGCTTCATCGAGGCGATGCTCAAGGAGCAAAGCCTCGAGCTGCGGCGCTTCGTCGTTGCCGCGCTGGACAGTCACGCCCAGCGCCTGATCGCCGAGCTGAAGTCCGCCGAGCTGGAGCCTGCGCCGCTGCCGCCGCCTCTGCCGGAGGAAAGGGTTCCCGCCAGGCCCTGGGGCTGGATCGTCGCGCTGGGGGTGCTGTTCTTCGCGCTGGCCGTCCTGGGCGGCCTGTACTGGCAGTCGCTCGACACCGCGCGCCAGGTGGAAAGGGCGCGGGCCAGGCTGGAGGTCGAATCGGCCGCACTCCGTTCCACGCTCGACGAGGTGCGCCAGGCCGGTCGCAACCGGCCGCCGGCCGAGGCGTCGGTCGATGGCCCGAGTCCGCGGATCGAGGTGCTGACCGTGCCTTACGGCGAGTCGCCGCTGGCGTCGTCGAGGCTCGAGGCGGTCCGCACCCTCGTGGCAGGTCTGGAGCGCGGCGGCTTCCAGGGCACGGTGGCGGTCGAGACCGTCGCCGGCCAGTTCTGCCTGTCCGGCAACGGGGACACGGGTTACTCACTGGCTGCGCCCAACCAGCCGGCCGCCGAGTGCGACTACCGGGGCAATCCCTTCGACGAGTCGTTCACCGGTGCAGCCAGGCAGCCGCTCGCCTTCGCCAACCTCGCGGCGTCGGTGCGCCGGCGCACCGAGGGCCGGATCCAGCTCACGCTGACGCAGGGATCGGCGGAGCACAGCGTGGCGAACTACCCGGCGCTCGAGCGGGCGACCGCCGGCGCCTGGAACGAGGCCGCGGCCGCGAACAATCGCCTGGAGATCTCGGTCCTGCCGAAGTGACTTCGCCGGCGCCGGTTGCGATGGAAGACGTCGCGCGCATCCTGCCGTTCGACCCGCCGCGCTGGCTCGGCAACCGCCACCTGCAGTCGGTCCTGCCGAGCCTGCCGGCGCGCCGCTGGTCGGTCGAGCGCCGGGCGAGGCGCCTGATCGCCGCGAGCCGCGAGCTGATCGTCGACTGCGGCGAGGGCGTTCGCCTGCTGGCCCTGCACGCCACCCGGCAAGCCCTCGGCCAGGCGCCGGCGCGGCGCCTGGTCGTGCTTCATCACGGCTGGGAAGGCAGCGCCGACTCGCTCTACCTGTTGTCGCTCGGGCAGGCGATGCTGGATGCCGGCTTCGACGTGATCCGCCTCAACCTGCGCGATCACGGGCCGACGCACCACCTCAACCTGGAGTTGTTCCATTCCTGTCGCATCGCCGAGGTGGTCGGCGCCATTGCCCGCATCCAGCGGCTCAATTCGCATCAGGAGGTCTCGCTCGCCGGCTTCTCGCTCGGCGGCAATTTCGCACTGCGAATCGGGGCCAGGGCGGCCGCGGCCGGGCTGAGGCTGCGGCGAATCGTCGCCGTCTGCCCGGTACTGGATCCGGCGGTGACGCTCGACGCCCTGGAGCATGGACCGGCCATCTACCGCGAGTACTTCATGCTGAAGTGGCGCCGCTCGCTCGCCAAGAAGCAGGCGGCCTGGCCGGCACACTACGATTTCCGCGAGCTGACGGGTGAACGCTCGCTCACCGGCATGACCGCGCGCATGGTCGAGGATTACGCGGGCTATCCGGACCTCGCCACCTATCTCGCGGGCTACGCGATCACCGGCGAGGCGCTGGCGACGCTGGACACCGAGAGCAGGATCATCACGTCGCTCGACGATCCCAGGATCCTGCCCGGCGACCTCGCGCGCCTGAAGCGGGTCGACGCGCTCAGGATCACGGCGACTCGCCGCGGCGGGCACTGCGGCTTCGTCGACGGCTTCGGCGCCACCTGGATCGACCGGGAGGTCGTCGCGGAGCTGAGCCGGGAATGAGGCGGACCGGGTAGCGGCCTGCTCAGTGACCCAGCGCCT
>DATHZW010000150.1:0-2060 GCA_035458405.1 Steroidobacteraceae bacterium
AGCGCGCGCCTCGACCGGATGACCACGGTGGTGGTCGAGGGCATCGTATCCCGCGACTCCACCCTGCCTGAGGTCCGCAGCCAGGTCGAGGCCGCCATGAAGGATTTCGCCCTGCCGGCTGGCTATTCGTGGAAATTCGGGAGAGGCGTGGAGGACAACGACCAGACCATGAAGGACATGTCGATCAACCTGTTGCTGGCCGTCGTCATGATCTTCCTGGTGATGGCCTCGCTGTTCGAGTCCCTGACGCATCCGCTGTCGATCGTGACGTCGATCGTGTTTGCGATCGTCGGCGTATTCTGGGGACTGACGATCACCGGGACGGTCATGACATTCATGGCCATGATCGGGATCATGATCCTCATCGGCGTCGTGGTGAACATCGGCATCGTGCTCGTGGCGCACATCCTCGACCTGCGCAAGCTCGGGCTCCCGCGTCGCGAGGCGATTCTGAGGGCCGGCCGCGACAGGCTGCGCCCGATCCTGATGACAACGCTGACCACTTTGCTGGCAATGCTGCCGCTCGCGCTGAGCGACACGCAGATCGCGGGCGGCGACGGACCGGCGTACTACCCGATGGCCCGGGCGCTGATGTCCGGACTGGCGTTCGGCAGCGTGACTTCGCTGTTCTTCGTCCCCGCCTTCTACGTGTGGCTGGACGACCTGAACGCATGGCGGCAGCGCGTGAAGGCAGCCGCCTCGCAGCCAGCGGCACAGGTGGCGGCGATCGAGAACCGGGCGGCGGGATGAGCTAGCGGAGAAGGACCCGGTAGATGTCCCAGTAGTCGTCGATCAGCACGTTGCCACCCTGGCCGTCGTTGGCCACGGGCGGCAACGACGATGGCGTCGGGATGACGTCCTCCTGGCCTCGCCAGGCGACCGACTGCTTCAGCCTTTCCGTGAACTTGCCGACTTCCGGCGCGATGCCTTCCTGCGCCTTGACCATCCGGATGGCCGCGCTGACGTCGTCGAGCCGTGAAAGGCAGTCCGCTCGCGAGCCATGTCGTTCGTCCTGCACGCGCCGGTGGGTCGCCAGCCGCGCCTCCGATGCCAGGCCGGCCGCAGCCAGGCGCGCGACCAGCAACTGCGCATAGGCGATCACGGCGAGGTTGACCGCACGACGGCCCTGGATGGACAGGCCGGGGAATTCCGGCCACGGCTCCTTCTCGATGGTGCGATGCGCCTCCTGAAGGTCGTGGAGCTGCCGCTCCACCTCCGCCAGCCGGCCACGCTGGGCCTCCAGCTCGACTGCCAGGCTGCGTCGCTTGAAGTAGTGCCAGAACGCCCTGCGGCTCTCGATCTGCCGCTCGCAGGCCTGGAGTCGCAGGCGCTCGCCCTCCACCGCCGCGTTCGCCTCATGCAGCCTCTCGTCAGCCAGATCGAGCCGCTCCTGGCGATCGCTCTGGAACTCGGCCAGCTGCTTCTTCCGTTCGTGATCCTGGCGCTGCCTGCGCAGATCGGAGGCGAAGTCCTCGAGCCGCGTGCGGCACTCGCGCCACAGGTTCCGCAAAGCGAAATGCACCAGCGCGTCGGGGCCGCGGTCGGCCGTTCCGAGCATGATTTCCAGCTGCTCGAGTTGCTCCTGCAGGCGCGAGTTGGCGCCTTCCTGCTGCTTGATGCGGTTGCGCAGGTTGTGCAGCTCGTCGTCCAGCGCCTGCAGCTCCTTCTTGAGTTCGGCACGATTCCAGAACAGCGTGAGGAGCCGCTCGTCCTCGACGACTTCGTCGCGCGCCACGACTGGCAGCCTGAGCGCGGGCCATTTCTCGGACAGGTTCATCCTGGATGCGCCCGGCGGGTGGCGTTCTCAGCCGAGGGCCGGCGCGAAGCGGTGCCCCCGCTCGGCGCAGTATTCGAGCCACTTGTTCAGCAGCATGTTTCCGGACCAGCGGCCGTCCGTCGACCGCGGCAGGCGCGACTGCACGCTCCGCAGGCCGGCGTGCGGCCGGCCGATCGAGGTGGCCTCGGCCAGCCGGGCGTCGTGATAGATGCGCAGCTCCAGCCCGGGATCGCGGACGGTCGCGCCCGACTCGTCGAAGAGGTAGGACAGGGTCACGGTGGTG
>DATHZW010000151.1:0-14339 GCA_035458405.1 Steroidobacteraceae bacterium
GCTGCTGCGGCCTCCTCGGCCTGCTTGTTGCCGCAGCCCGCCAGGGTCCCGGCCAGCGCCAGGCCCGGCACCAGCATAAGCCATTGATATTTCATCGATTGTCCCCCTCTACATGAGCGCCGTTCATCTCCGTCGAGGCAACGGTCCACAACCCTGTGGGTGATAGCGCAGTGCGGCCACGATACACCATCTGGGCGCAGTTGCCGACGAAGGTGCCAGGCACGTGCCCGGCGCCTCCTACGATAACCGGCCCTCGAGGTAACGGGCAACGGTGACCATCGCCAGCGTATCCTGCCCGCAGTAGGCGAGCAGGTCGCGGCGGATCTCGTCCCGCCTCGCCGCGCCGGTTCCGGGCGCCGTCGCCTCGAGGTAGGCCTGCTGTGCCGCGCCGCCTTCCTGTATTTCACCGAGCCGCGAGTAGTCCAGCCCCGGCGCGATGGTCGGCAGCAGCTTCTTGATCGACCAGCTGCCGCGCATGTCGGGGTGGTAATAGTGGCGCCGGGCGATCGGCAGCAGGTCGACCAGGCGCGCCGACAGCGCGTCGAGTTCCTCGCGCAGGTCGGGACAGAATTCGCCGAGCGTCTTCAGGCAGGTCTTCTCGAAGGAGGTGTACATGAACACCGGGCCCTTGCCCCGCGTCGCCTCGAGCAGGGACTGCGCCGCGGCGCGCAGGGGAAACTCCGCGCCGAGGTCGAGAAACTCGGCGTGCTGCAGCCCGCCGCTCGCGTCCTCGACGTGCAGCGACCACTGGAACGGCAATTGCTGGTAGGGGCGGGTGCCCGGCCAGCGCGGCACTGCGAAGGCGATGGTCTCGAAGTCGAGGTAGTAGCGGGGAAACCCGAGTTGCCTGAACTCGTGGCGCGCCGCCAGGGACAACTCCGGCGTCCCGCGCCGCACGGCGCGCCAGACGCGTCGCTGGTCATCGGTCGACAGCAACGCCTCCGGCAGGGCGTCGAGCTCGTAATGCCCCTCGGCGAGAAGCTGGTCGAGCCGACGGCCGATGCCGGGCAGCTCGGCGATGGAATGCTCCACCGGCTTCCAGCAGTGGGACTGGAAAGGACATTCATACGGCGTCCAGCAGCGGGTGCCGATCGCGGCGGGCGGCTCCGACCCGGCCAGGATCCGCTTGGCCGTGCGCACCCACGCCGGAACCTGCTCCTTCAGGGGCGCTACCTCGGCGGACAGGTCGTGCTCGGCGAGCAGGCCCGCGTAGTCGCCGGCGCCGCCGTAGACGAAGCGGTTGTCGACATGCGCGAGCGCGACCGAGCGCGTCGCCGCCGTGGTCCCGTCCAGGACCCATGACTGGATGGCGCAGTCCACGACGTGCTCGGGCTTCACGCTGGTCGAGGCCTTGACCTCGACCAGGCGGGTGCCGGCTGCGCCGCGCTCCAGCACGTCGGCCCTGACCAGCAGGCCGTTGCGCTCGAAGGTGGCCTCGAAGATGGGCGCCGGGGAGCGCCGGGACAGCGCCTCGCGCGTGCGCTGCATCGCGGCCTTGAGGCCGTCGTCATAGTCGATCAGCACCCCGCCGCCGGTGTCGTAGAGCCGCCGCGCGATGTCGCCGACCTCGTGACCGAGCGCAAAGACGGCAGATTGCCCCGGAATCTCTTCCGCCAGCTCGGGCCGGTGTTTCTCCAGCCAGAGCTTGCGCGGGCACTGGCGGAAGGACATGAGCTTCGACTTGGACAGGCCGTACGCCATGTCCGCCAGTATTGCAGAGGCTCCGCCCCGGGGGAACGCGCGATGGCGCGGGACCGCTACCAGCGCTGCGGGACTTTCTCGATCTTCGTCACGTCGTAGCCCTGCCCGGCAAGCATTGCCAGGATCCGCTGGTAGTCCGCGTCCGGGATCGCCGGCGAGCGCGCCATGATCCAGACGTAGTCGCGCTTCTGCCGGCCCACGACGGTCTGGGTGTAGCCCTCGTCCAGGTAGACGATCCGGTAGTCGCCCTTGAACGGCCAGACGAACTGCATGCCCCAGATCGCGTTGCTGTCGGTGTCCAGCACGAAGCCGCGCGGCGTATAGGTCTTCTGCTTGCCGTCGAAGCTGTCCTTGCGGAACGTGAAGGTCGTGGCGATCGAGCCGTCGTCGTCGAGGCGATAGGACTCGATGGCGTTGTGCGCACCCTTCTCGACGAAAGTCGGGATGTTGGCGATCACGTACCAGTCGCCCATGAAGCGTTGCAGGTCGACATGCTCCACGGTGACGATCGGCTCGCGCTCGGGCGAGCCCGCGCAACCGGCCAATCCGAGAACAGCCGTCATCGTCGCTCCCATGCAGGCTGAGCCAAGCTTGGTCATGAAACTACTCCAGTGAAGGGCCGCCGGCCCGGGCCGTCCTGGCCGGGCCGGCGAGATCCGCGACATCGCGACGGTAGCGCAGCAGGCGGCCGCCCTCGATGCGGCTGTCGAGCGCGACCCATTCGCCGGTGTCGGCGGCGTAGGCCAGTTCGATGTCCATCTTCTCCGCGCTCAGGGCGTAGCGCTGCACGGCGACGCTGCGATTGCCGAGTAGCACGCTGCCGTCGCCGAGCCGTTCGAGCTTCACCGCCAGGTACTCGCCCGTCTGGGCGTTGAGCAGGCGCTGTCGCTCGAGCAGCCGGCGGTCCCAGTAGGCGAACGTGGCGACACAGTCGTCGAGCCGTTGCACGCCGGCGGCCGTCGTCACCACCAGCTGGCCGTCGCGCGCCACCCCGCTGACCCGATGATGCTCGCCGTTTGAATCGGTGCTCGCCTCGATGCTGCGCAGGCAGCCGCCCTGCCAGGTCTCCGCGTTGCGGTGTTCATAGGCATAGACGGTGATCATCAGGAATTTCACTTCAAACTCGGCATGAGTCTGCAGCCGCAGGCCTTCGGCCGAGTCGCTCAGCTGGAAGTGATGGGAGCCGATCTCCCGCTCGTCGAGGTACACGTCGAAGTTCCATTGCCTCGGCGGCCGGGTGTCCGGGTGCTCGGCGGATGCCATGCCGCCGCCGGTGACGGCGGCGAGCAGCAGCGCCGTGCGCAGGACCGTGGCGGGGCGGCTCATCGGTCGGCCCCGCCCGGCGCGCCGGTAGCGCGCGGCAAGCCCGGAAAGAAGGCGTTGGTGCGCCGGACGTAGTCGCGGTACTCGGGGCGGCGCTCGCCGATGTCCTTTTCCAGCAGCGCCACGCCCGACACTTTCAGCAGCAGCACCGACATCAGCACCGGGCCGATGACGCTCCACCAGCCGCCGGCCGCGAGCGCCACCAGGAAGAAGCCCCACCAGACGCAGAAATCGCCGAAATAATTGGGGTGGCGCGTGTAGCGCCACAGGCCGCGGTCCATCACCTTGCCGCGGTTGCCCGGGTCGGCCTTGAAGCGCGCCAGCTGCGCATCGCCGCCGGCCTCGAACACCATGCCGATGACCCACAGGGCGATGCCGGCGTAGTCGAGCGCCGTGAGCGGACCGGTCGAATTGACCGCCGCCAGCAGCGGCAGGGAGATGATCCAGGCCAGCGCGGCCTGCAGGCCGAAGACCAGATAGAGGCTCTTTACCGCGAAGCCGGGCTCGTTCCGGGCGCGGATCTGCTGGTAGCGGAAATCCTCGCCGTGGCCGTGATTGCGCCAGCTGATGTAGAGGGCCAGCCGCAGCGCCCAGACGGCGGCCATCGCCAGCACCAGCAGCGCCCGGGTGCCCAGCGCCGGCTGCCCCCAGGCGTAGACCCCGGCGGCCAGCAGGAACATCAGCGACCACATGCCGTCGACGATGCTCACGTTCCTGATCGGCAGGCTGACGAGCCAGCCGGCCGCGGCGAAAGCCGCGAGCGCTGCCAGCGATTGCAGCCATAGCGCGAGATCGAACATCGTGAACAGTCCCCTTGCCGAGACGCCAGCTTAACCCTCGATAGCCGTTTCGGGCGTGACGTGCCGGTGGATTCAGGCTCTCCGGCCCCGGCCCCGGCGCAGCGGGTGCCGGCGGCGGCGCGGGTCCTAGTGCAGCACGACCGCCGGCCCGGTCGCAAAGTGCTGGATGACGGCGCGCCGCACCCGCTCGAGGTTCTGCAGCCAGAAACCGAACTGGATGTCGATATTGGCCCGGGTCACGCCGCCTGAGACCACGATGGTCTGCATCAGCGCCAGGTCCCCGTCCTTGTCGATGCCGAGCCGGGCGCCCGGCAGGTCCAGGGCGAGTTGCGCGGCGACGGCCACGGACAGCGAATGGGGCACTGGCGCGAAGGCGGACAGCTGGATCCCGCCGAAGCGCCCGGGCCGCTTCGGCTCAGGCGAAACCAGCGCGGCCGAATACGAGACGCCCCCGACCTGGGCCATGAAGCCCTGGGCGGGATCGTGCAGCGGCTCCATCGCGTGGCCGGCGCCTGCCAGCAGCGACTCGACGTCCTCCAGCACGGCCCAGCGCAGCAGGCCGGCGTCGACGTCGGGCGCGCCGATATCGCGGTCCTCGAGCGGCGGCTCGGGCGCGGTCGGCGTATTCGTCTTGTCGGGCAGCGGATCGGCCATGGATGTCCTCCTCCCGGGAGGAGATGGGGGCGAGCCAGCCCTTCTGCAATGGCATCCTGAAGCGGATGGAGGGTCAGGGCATGGCCCGGCAGGGGTCAGCTCGGTTCCAGCTTGGCGGCGAGCGTGATCTCCGCCTTGAACAGGCGCGACACGGGGCAGCCCGCCTTCGCACCGGCCGCGATCGACTGGAACTGCTCGTCGGCGATTCCCGGGACCCAGGCTTCGTTTTCCAGGTGCACCGCCGTGATCGTCCACTGGCCGCCGACCTGCTCGAGCGAGACGGTGGCCTGGGTCGCCATCCGCGTCGGCGTGAATCCCGCACGGCCGAGCTCCGCCGACAGCGCCATGGTGAAGCACCCCGCGTGCGCCGCGGCCAGCAGTTCCTCCGGGTTGGTGCCCGGCTCGTTCTCGAAGCGGTTCACGAAGGAGTAGGGCGTGTTCTTCAATACGCCGCTCTTCGTGGCCAGCGCGCCGCGTCCCTTCTTCAGGTCGCCATGCCACACAGCCGATGCGGTTCGCTTCATGTCGATCGTCCTCCTGCAGCGTGCCGGCCGACATCCCGGCCGATCCATCGATGATCCGCCTCGGCCGGGTGCGAGTCCAGCGACAAAGCCGCAATCTGCTGGCCGCGACATGGCGAAACCCTGCAGGAAAATAGGCGTATTTCCGGAACCCGGGCGACCTTTCCGGGGGTAGCATCGAGCCAGGACCGAAGGAGAACCCGTGAAGGCGTTCTCCGGGCCCAGGAGGGGCCGGATCCACCATGGCAAGGCAGCCTGCAGCGCAGTCGCGAGCCCTCACCATCCTGGCCAGCGGGGCCGTGTTGCACGGCGACCTGCAGTGGCCGCCGGCCCCGCGGGGACTGGTGCTGTTCGCCCACGGCAGCGGCAGCAGCCGCAAGAGCCCGCGAAACCGCTTCGTCGCCGACGTGCTCGTCGCGGCAGGCATGGGGACGCTGCTGTTCGACCTGCTGACCGAGGACGAGGAGCGCATCGACCTGCGGACGCGAGCGCTGCGCTTCGACATTCCGCTGCTGACGGACCGGCTGGCCGGGGCCACGGCCTGGGTGCTCGGGCAGGAAGCGCTGGCTGGCCCGCCGCTCGGCTATTTCGGCGCCAGCACCGGCGCGGCCGCCGCGCTGGCCGCAAGCTGCCAGCGGCCCGAGGTCCTGGCGGTCGTTTCCCGCGGCGGCCGGCCGGACCTCGCCGGGTCGCGGCTGCCCGAGGTGACCGCGGCGACGCTGCTGATCGTGGGCGGCGAGGACCACCAGGTCATCGAACTCAATCGCGAGGCGCTGGCGCAAATGCGATGCGAAGCGCGTATCGAGATCGTTCCGGGCGCGACCCACCTGTTCGAGGAACCCGGCACGCTGGCGCAGGCGGCCGAACTCGCCGCCGCCTGGTTCGCCCGGCACTTTCCCGCCAGCGAGAGCATGAAGAGGAGATCCGCATGACCAGCCCGTTGCAGCCGAAGCAGCAGGCGGCGTTGAAGAGCACGCTCAGGGGCCGCCTCGAATCGCTGCTGGAGGAAGTCCGGCAGGACCTGCTCACCTCCGACGACGACCGTGCCGCCCTGCTGGCGGATCGGGTGCGGGACGTCGGCGACGAATCGCTGGCCGACCTCATCGTGGACCTCGGCCTGGCCGAC
Source organism: Steroidobacteraceae bacterium (assembly GCA_035458405.1). Lineage (GTDB taxonomy): Bacteria > Pseudomonadota > Gammaproteobacteria > Steroidobacterales > Steroidobacteraceae > SG8-30. The sequence continues at coordinate 6,126 of DATHZW010000151.1, forward strand.
ATCGATCGCGACCTCGAGGAATTGCGCGATGTCGAGGCCGCGCTTGCAAGGATGAGCGTCGGTGCCTACGGCACCTGCCTGAACTGTGGCGGGCCCATCCCGGTCGAGCGGCTCGAGGCGTACCCGACCGCCAAGCGCTGCCAGCCGTGCCAGCGCGTGCATGAGCGCAGCTACGTGCAGAAGGGCCAGTCGTCGCTCTGAACAACAGGATCCGCGGGTCCTGCATCCTGGAGATCGTGCAAATGACCAAGCTCGCCATTTCATGCCTCGCTTTCGTGCTCGCAGTCGGCGCGGCCCAGGCCCAGGCTCCGGCCGCCCCCGCGGCGCCCTCGCTGGCCAAGTCGCTGGGGCTCATGATCTTCCCGGCGCAGGGCCAGGCGGCCGACGTGCAGGCAGCCGACGAGGCCTTCTGCATGAACTGGGCGAAGGAGCAGACCGGCATCGATCCCACCGCGCCGGTCCCGCCACCGCCGCCCGCGGCGGCCCCGCCGCCGCCGGCCCAGCCCCCGCAGGGCGGTGCCGTGAGGGGTGCCGCCCGGGGCGCCATAGCGGGAACCGCCATCGGCGCCGTTGCGGGCGACACCGGCAAGGGCGCGGCCATCGGTGCCACGGCCGGGGCGCTGTCCGGGCGCCAGCAGCAGAAAGCCGCCAACGAAGCGGCGCAGCAGCAGGCCCAGCAACAGGCCCAGCAACAGGCCCAGCAGCAGGCGCAGCAGGCCGAGAGTGCCAGGCAGTCCCGGGACGAGCAGTTCAGGAAGGCGGCCGCCGTGTGCCTCGAGGGCAAGGGCTACACGGTCCGGTAAGCGCCGCATCAAGGCACTGCCAGCCGGCGCGGCCTTCACTTTCGGCGCCGGCCGCATGTCGATGGCGGCGGCCTGCGCGATGTCGCGACCGCGGCTGACCTGAGCCCGGGGCCTTCGGCACTGTCGCGTCCGGCCGGCCAGAAGCGGCACTTGCCGACTGGCCCGTCACGCTAGAATCCCGCCGCATGAAACCGACAGTGCCGAGGGGATCGCTGGTTCCGTTCCTGGTCTGGCTGGCGGTCTTTTACTGCGGCTGGCTGGCGCTGGTCATCGAAGGCGGGTACCTCGATACCTTGCTGGGCCACTGGCCGATTGCCGCCGCCATGGTGGCCGGCTCGTACGTGGCGGGATCCACGCCGATGGGGGGTGGCACGGTCGGCTTCCCGGTGCTGGTGCTCCTGCTGGACCTGCCGGCGACGCTCGGCCGGGACTTCAGTTTCGCCGTGCAATCGGTGGGCATGACCAGCGCGAGCATCTACATCCTGAGCCGGCGCCAGCCGCTGGAGTGGCCGATGCTGCGCGCGGCACTGCTCGGCGCGCTGATCGGCACGCCGCTGGGCATCCTCTACGTTGCGCCACTCGCTTCCGACCTGGCCATAAAGCTGCTGTTCGCAGCCATCCTGTGCAGCTTCGGCCTGCTGCACCTGCGCCGCATCAACGAGATCACGGGCTACCACGGCATTACGCCGACCGACCTGGGCTTCGACAACAGGGCGGGATTCATCGTGGGGTTGCTGGGCTCCCTGACCGTCGCCAGCATCACCGGCGTCGGTGTCGACATGATGATCTACATGGTGCTGGTCCTCCTGTGCCACGCAGACCTGAAGATCGCCATCCCGACCTCCGTGGTCCTGATGGCTTTCACGTCGCTGGTCGGCATATCGGTGAAACTGCTGCTGGGGTCGGTGCAGCCAGGCACGTTCGAGAACTGGCTCGCCGCGGCGCCCGTGGTCGCGCTCGGCGCGCCGCTGGGCGCGCTGGTGGTCAACAGGATCGGGCGCCGGGCGACCCTGCTGCTGGTGTCCCTGCTGTGCGTGGGGCAGTTCGCGTGGACGCTCGTGCACGAACGGAATTCGCTGACGCCCTGGAACCTCGCCGCGACCGTGCTGGGCGTCGTGCTGTTCCTGCTCGCCTTCCAGGACCTCTACCAGCGTGGCAACCAGCTCGCCAGGCGCAAGCGCCCTGGCGTTGCTGCCGGGCGGGCGCCGGGCAGGCCGGACTGACCCGGACCGCGGGGTCGGCGCGGCGATGCGGGAAGGGGGATCCGGCCGGGAACCGGCGGTCAGACGGCGCCGCGCCGCCTCTCGAGCTCGAGGCGAACCTCGTACGCCCTTTCCTCGGTGATCGAGTAAGTCGCGATCATCCAGATCGCGATCCCCGACGCCACGAACGGCACGAACGCGTCGAACAGGCGCATCATGGTGATGGCATGGGCGGTCTGCTGGCCCTCGAGCGCCACGTCGAAGCCCGTGGCATTCAGCATGAACCCGCCGGCGGCCAGGGCCGCGGCCATGCCGAGCTTGACGACCCACCAGAAGATCGAGCCGTACATGCCCTCGCGCCGCTCGTGGGTCTCGAGTTCGTCAACGTCCACGACGTCGGCGATCATCGACGGCATCAGCGTGAACAGGCCGCCGAGACCGAAGGCCAGCAGCGGTGCGGGCACCAGCAGCAGCCAGGGCAGCTCGGGGTTGTAGCAGACCCACTTGAGCGCGTAGCCCAGCATCGACACGCCGATCGCCACGTAGAACGTGCGTTTCTTTCCAAGGTGGGTGCCGAGCCAGGTCACGAAGATGATGACGCAGAACGTCGAGATCGCGCCCAGCGTGCCGGCGTAGCCCGCGAATTCGGCGCCGCGTACTTTGTCCCCGCCGAAGACGTAATAGATGATCACGTAGAACTGGAACGACGAGATCATCATGAAGCCGTTGAACACCAGGAAGGTCGCCACGCACAGCTTCAGGAAAGGCTTTGACCGCAGTGTCACGCCGAAGCCCCGGAAGAAGCTGGCAATGCTGCTGGCGAGCCCGGCGTACGGAGGCTTGTCCGCGGCGCGCGCCTCGGCGAGGGCGACGTCCTTGAATCGTTCCCTCAGGAATATGGCCGGGAGGACGCCGACGGCCATGACCACGACGGCAATCATGATGGCAAGGCCGGCGGCGCCGTCGACCATGTCGTCGAAGAGCCACTCGCTCTGCATGATCAGGAGGAACCAGGGGGCGATGACGTAGGCGAGCTGGCCGATGAAATTCTGCACGCCCATCAGCCGCGTGCGCTCGTGGTAATCGGGCGTCAGCTCGTAGCCGAGCGCGACCCACGGCGTCGCGAATATGGTGTAGGCGAGATAGAACAGGATCGAACCGGCCAGGAAGAACCAGAAGTAGAAGGACTCGCTCTTGCCGGCCGGCAGGTGCCACAGCAGCGCGAAGATGATGCCGACCGTGATGGCGCCGATGAAGATGTAGGGTCGCCGCCTTCCCCATCGCGTCCGGGTGTTGTCCGAGACGTACCCCATGATCGGGTCGGTGAAGGCGTCCGTCAGGCGCGGAATGGCGCCGAGCAGGCCGACCAGCGCGGGGTTCATTCCCAGCCCGAGGTTGAGCACGATCATCATGCCGCCGCTGGCCGCCGCCAGCAGGTTGTTGACGAACGCGCCCAGCCCGTAAACCAGTTTCTGGTGAAGCGGTATCCTGTCTGCGGGCGCCGTCTTGTGGTGTTTCATCCCGGCCGATCGTCACCGATCTTGACAGCGCTGTCAAACCTCGCTAGAAACATTTTCGACGGTCGCGCTGCGGGCCCGGACACCAGCGGATCTGCGCCGGAGCGTCCGCCGGAACCCGCCCGGGGCCCGTGGGGCCGGGGTGAAACCGACCCCCCCGGGCCCGCCTGCCGGGTGGGCCGGACACGCAGCCGGCCCGTGGCCGGGACGAGGACTTTCCTGCTTGCTGTCGTCGCTCTCATCATGACCGCCCGCTCTCGCCGACCCGGGAAGCCCGCGTCCGCCTCCAGGGTGGAGATCGTCGGCACGCCCGGCGGGTACGGGCTGCTGCGCGACGGCTTGCCGTACACGGTCAGGGGCGCCGGGATGGGTTCCGGCGACCTGGCGGGACTTGCGGCGCACGGCGGCAACTCGATCAGGAACTGGACCACCCGCGGCGTTGCGGGGCTCCTCGACCAGGCGCAGGCAAGCGGCGTCACGGTTTCGCTGTGCCTGCCGATGCGGGCCGAGCGCGCCGGCTTCGACTACGACGATCCGCAGGCCGTCGCCAGGCAGCTCGAGTCGTGCCGCGAGGACGTCCTCAGGTATCGCGACCACCCGGCGCTGCTGGTGTGGATCATCGGCAACGAGCTGAACCACAGCTACTCGAATGCGAAGGTCTACGATGCGGTCAACGACGTCGCGGAGATGATCCACGAACTCGACCCGAACCACCCCGCCACGACGGCGGTCGAGGGGTTTCCGCCGGCGGTGATCGCCGAGATCCTGGCGCGGGCGCCCGCGCTCGACTTCATCAGCTTCCAGCTCTACGGGTCGCTGTTCGACCTGCCCGGGAAGATCCGCTCGACCGGCTTCGCACGACCGTTCATGGTGACCGAGTGGGGCACCACCGGATACTGGGAAGCGGAGAAGACTCCCTGGGGCGCGCCGGTCGAGCTGACGAGCAGCGAAAAGGCCGACATCCTGATGCGCGCCAACCGCGAGGTGCTGGCGGGTCTCGCGGGCCAGCTCATCGGTTCCCACGTCTTCATGTGGGGACAGAAGCAGGAGCGCACGCCGACCTGGTTCGGGCTGTTGCTGGAAAGCGGCGAGGAAACGGAGTCCGTCGACGTCATGCATCACATCTGGACCGGGGACTGGCCCGGCAACCGCTCGCCGCGCGTCGACGCGCTTCGCCTGGACGGCCGGGGCGCGCGCGACGGCGTAACGCTGGTCGCCGGCGGCACCTACGCGGCCAGTTTCGACGTGCGCGATCCCGACGGCGATCCCCTGCGGTTTCGCTGGGAAGTCAGGCCGGAGAGCGAGGCGACCCAGGCCGGTGGGGATTTCGAGCCCCCGATTCCGGAGCTGGAGGGGTGCCTGGCGGATCCCGCGGCCCCGGCCACGACGGTCAGGGTGGCGGCGCCGGGCAAGTACCGCCTGTTTGCCTATGCCCATGACGACCACGGCCACGCGGCGCACGCGAACATTCCTTTCCTCGTGCAGCCGCTGGAACCGTCATGAAGTACGGACGGCTCCTGGCGCTGGGCCTTCTTGCCGCCGCCGCGGGCTGCGGCGGCGCCGTCGGGCCGGTCCCGCCCGTGACGACCGGCGCCATGCGGGAGATTCCCGCCGAGCTGCTGGCCGGGGAAACGAAGGCCGTGAGCTATTCAGGTTTCCGCAAGGGCCAGCATCCGGACCGGGGGAACGGCGCGGTGAACCCGAGCGAGCAAGAGGTGCTCGAGGACCTGAACATCCTGGTGCGGCACGGCTTCCGGCTGATCCGGATGTACGACAGCCGCGACAATACGCGCACCGCACTCGAGCTGATTCGCAGGCATGAACTGCCGCTCAAGGTCCTGCTCGGCATCTGGCTGGACGCCGAGATCAGCAATCACGAGGGATGTCCCTGGCTCGACGAGCCCATTCCCGTCGACCGGCTGGCGGCGAATGCCCTGGACAACGCCGAAGAGGTCCGGCGCGGCATTGCGCTTGCCAATCGCTTCGACGACATCGTGATCGCAGTCAGCGTCGGCAACGAAACGCTGGTCGAATGGACCGACCACATGCTGCCGCTGGAGAGTGTCACCGCCTACGTGCGCCAGGTCCGGGCGGGCGTCACCCAGCCGGTGACCGTCGCCGACAGTTACCCCTGGTGGCGGGATCAAGGCGCGCCGCTGGCGGCCGAGGTCGACTTCGTGGGAGCGCACACCTATCCCATCTTTGAAGGCAGGACGATCGACGCCGCGCTGCCCTACATGGCGCAGGGCATCGACGAGGTGCGCGCGGTCCTGCCCGGCAAGCCGATCGTCGTCCTCGAAGCGGGATGGCCGACTGTCGCCAGCGAGTTCGCCGACCAGGCCAGTGAGGCCAACCAGGCGCGGCACTATGGCGAGCTGCGGCAGTGGGCGGTCTCGACCGACACGGTCGTGTTCGTCTTTGAGGCCTTCGACGAGCCGTGGAAAGGCAATCCGGTCGACCCGCTGACCATCGAAAAGCACTGGGGGCTCTTCAACGTCGACCGGACGCCGAAGCTCGTCATGCAATGAGACGGCGATCGTCCGGAGGACGGCCCGCGCAGGGCGGTCCCCGGTACCGCGTCGTCAGGAGTCCTGCGCGCGTGGCCCTAGCCGGGTGCCGGTCCGGTGGACTCGCGTATCTTGATCGTGGCGGGAACGACCTCTGCGCCCTGCGGCGGCGCGCCCTTGTTGGCGGCGGCGATCAGGACCAGCGCGGCGCGCTCGGCCATCGCCGACAGCGGCTGCCGGATGGTCGTGAGGGTCGGGCACAGCTGGCCGGCCAGTGAAATGTCGTCGCAGCCCGCGACGGACAGCCGGCCGGGCACCTTGACGCCAAGCAACGTGGCGGCACGGATGACGCCGGCCGCCATGTCGTCGTTGGCCGCGAAGATCGCGGTCGGCGGATGCTTGAGCTTCATCAGCCGGCTGCCCGCGGCCTCGCCGCTGCCGAACGAGTTGTCGCCGTTCTCGACCAGGCTCCCGGCGAACCGCAGGCTGCTTTGCTCCAGGCCGTCGAGGTAGCCCAGGTAGCGGTTGGCGACGGCCTTGTGGCCCGGATGGCCCTTGATGAAGGCAATCCTCCGGTGCCCCAGCGAAGCCAGGTAGCAGGTCATCGCGGCGCTGATCTCGCGGTCGTTGGTGGCCACCGAGTACGGCTTGCCGCCCTGCGTGCCCGGCGAGAGGCGGACCATCGGCGTCCCGGTCGCAGCGATGGCCCGCACCACCCGCGGCATGTTCGACAAGGGCGCGGCGAGGACGACTCCCTGCGGCCTGGCGTGTTCGATCAGCGCCTCGAGTTCGGCCTCGATCCTGCCGCTGCCATAGTTGCAGGGGTGGATGACGAGCCGGTAGTCCGCGGTCCGGCACGCCGCAAGGACACCGGTCTGCATCCGGATGACGTAGCCGGCGCTGGGGATCTCATAGGCGCTGGGATCGTCGTAGATCAGGGCGATCACGCGTGCGCGCTGGCTGGCGAGGTTCCGGGCCGACGGGTTGGGCCGGTAATTCAGCCTCGCGATGGCCTTCTCGACCTTCGCCCGGGTCACGTCGCGTACGTTGGGTTCCTTGTTGACGACGCGCGAGACCGTCTTGATCGATACTCCGGCGAGTTCCGCAACGTCGTCAATGGTCGCTCTTGGCATCGCCTTGTGTTCTCACGACGGCAAGGATGATGGGCCCAAGGTCAGCTTCCGAGCAGTGCCTGCGCCGGGAATTCGACCGAGATCTGGCGTACCTGGCCGCTGCGCCGGAACAGCCCGGAACTCGGTTCCGCGGGCAGCGACAATGCCGGCAGCACCTGGGTGCTGCCGTCCTTCCAGGTGATCGTCAGGGCCGGAAGTCCGTCGCGCAGACGATACACGACCGGAACCTGGCACCAGGTGAAAGCCAGCCCGGAAACCGGCACCCCGATCGTCCGCCACTGGCCGTCGACGTCCACGAACCGGAACTGGCGCGCCCCGGAGGTGAATTCGCACGCCCTCAGCAACCCGGGTTCGAAGCGGACCTGGCCGCCGGCGACCCGCAGGCCCAGTTCGCCGAAGCGCGACAATATCTCTTCCTTGACCTGCCCGGTCATCCCGGGTTGCCTGGCGCCGCCATGCCCGGGCGTGTGCGAATAGGGGTCGGTGGGAAACGCGCCATACTCGGCCGGCGTCTTGTTGAAGCCGATGCCCTGGCGCACGCGGTAGTACAGGTTCCCGAGGCGGTTGCAGGTGGCGTCGCCGGCACCCTGCTCCAGCGCCGAAAAGAAATTCTCCTGTATCGAGAGCAGCAGCTTGGACACCATGTGCCAGTAGATGCAGCCGAGCCCTTCGAAGCCGAACATGGTGCCGGAACGGCCGGTGAACTCACGGTGCCTGAACACCGCCTCGTACAGGGCGCGCAGCGGCTCGCGGGAGACTTCCACGTCGTCGCCGCAGGGCCCGGCCAGGGCGTCGAGCCGGGCCTCCAGGTCGCCGAAGTTGCGGAAATCGGCGTTGAAGCGATAGCAGCCGCTCGCGTCGCGCGAGACGATCCGGTCGTCGCCGGCCTCGACCATGCGCCGCAGCAGGGGGATGTCGTCGACGCTGGCGGCGGGGATGCGGTTCTTCTCGAGAAACCCCGGTAGCGGGCGATCGGGATAAAGCATGAAGGACCGCTGGTCCGCGCGATAGATGTCGCTGTCGAACAGGGCCTCCACCAGCGCCGCGGCGTC
>DATHZW010000152.1:0-3112 GCA_035458405.1 Steroidobacteraceae bacterium
CAGGATCGGCCAGGGAACTGGCACGCTTTGCCGAGCTTCAGGCCAGGCTGCCCGGACTTTTCCGGGCCGCCCGCAGCGACCCGCTCGCGCCGCGCACGGTCGTCATCGTTCCGGGCCTGAGCCTCGATCCCGAACAGCTGGCGCGGATTCGCGGCACGCTCCACTACGAGGAGCGCCACCTGAGCATGCTCTGTCTGCTGCGGATGCCCGGCACGCGCCTCGTCTTGCTGACCAGCCAGCCACTGGATCCCGCGGTCGTGGAGTACTACCTGGGCCTGCTGCGCGACGTGCCCGCCGCGGACGCGCGTCGGCGTCTGGTACTGATGAGCCCCGGCGATGACACGCTGGCGTCCCTGACCGCCAAGATCCTCGATCGCCCTCCCCTGATGCGACGACTGCTCGAGGAGGTCGGCGACCCGTCGATCGCCTACCTGTCGGTGTTCAATTCGAGCCCGCTCGAGCGGACGCTGGCGGTGCGCCTCGGCATCCCGTTGAATGCCTGCGACCCGGCATTGGTCGGACTGGGGGGCAAGAGCGGCTCGCGTCGCGTGTTTCGGGCCGCCGGCATCCGTTTCCCCGACGGCGCGGAGGGCCTTCGCGACGCCCGCGACGTTGTCGAGGCGCTGGCCGCGCTCAAGCTCCGCCGGCCGACGCTCGGGCGCGCGGTCGTGAAGCTCAACGAGGGCTTCTCCGGCGAGGGCAATGCCGTGTTCGACTTCGCCGGGGCACCGTCAGGGGACGCGCCGGCGCTGAAGAGCTGGATCGACCAGCGCCTGCCCTCGGCGCTTCGCTTCGAGGCGCGCGGCGAATGCTGGGAGCACTACAGCGGCAAGCTCGCGGAAGCGCAGGGCATCGTCGAGGAGTGGGTGGACGGCGCCGGCCAGCACTCGCCCTCGACACAGCTCAGAATCAATCCGCTCGGCCAGATCGAACTGATATCGACCCATGACCAGGTGCTCGGCGGCCGTTCCGGCCAGACCTTCCTCGGCAGCAGCTTCCCGGCCTCGGCAGACTACCGGGGCCAGATCCACGCGGCCGGGATCCGGGTCGCCGAGCAGCTTCGGCAGCGGGGCGTCATCGGCTGCTTTGCGGTCGATTTCGTGGTGACGAACAACAACGGGGCCTGCCAGCCGCATGCCATCGAGATCAACCTGCGCAAGGGCGGCACGACCTTCCCGTTCCAGATGCTGCAGTGGCTCACGGGGGGCCGCTACGACCCGGACGAAGAGCTGTTCCGTACGCGTTCCGGCGCGGTTCGCTGCTACTACGCATCGGACAACCTGCAGAAGGACTCCTACCGCCGCCTGGCTCCTGACGACGTCATCCAGGCCACCGCGGAGCGGGGCCTGCACTTCGAAGCGTCGTCGGGTCTGGGCGCGACCTTCAGCATGCTCGGTTGCGTCGGCGCGCACGGCAAGCTCGGCATCACCGCGGTCGGCAGCTCGCCCGAGCAATCAGCCCGGCTCTACGCGGAAGTCGTGGCAACGCTCGACCACGCCGCACGCTGACTGCCCTGGCAAGCCCCCAGGCGCGTGCTCAGCGGTAGCGGGCGAGGATGCGTTCCATGGCGGTGCTGCCGGGGCACAGCTGGCTGAAGGCCAGTGAATTGAGGGGCTGCTCGGGCGTCATGTGGCGCTGGTGAAAATCCCGGCGGCCCTCGCCAAGGTAGATCAGGCCGGTGACGTGTTCGCCGCGCGCCTGGTGTTCCTGCACATAGGCCAGCGCCCCGGCCCGGTCGTTGGGGTCGTAATCGGCGTCGAGCTTGCGCAACACGACCTTGCTGCCGTCGTGCATGTCAACGGAGACCGTCTCCCCCGCCGCATAGGACACCGTGATTTCACGGCGCGCCTCCACGTAGTCGGTCGCGATCGGCGTCTGCAGATGCTCGCGGACGTAGGCGTAGCTCTTGGTCGAGCCCTCGTGGTCGTTGAAGGTGACGCAGGGCGAGAGGATGTCGATGATCGCAAAGCCGGGATGCATCAGCCCGGCCTTGATCAGCGGCACGAGTTGCTGCTTGTCGCCGGAGAAGCTGCGCGCGACGAAGGTGGCCCCGAGCGACAGCGCCAGCAACACCGGGTCGATCGGCTCGTGATCGTTGGCCTCGCCTTTCTTCGATTTCGATCCCATGTCGGCCGAGGCCGAGAACTGGCCCTTGGTCAGGCCGTACACGCCGTTGTTCTCCAGCATGTAGAGCATGTCCATGTTGCGACGAATCGCGTGCCCGAGCTGGCCGAGACCGATGGACAGGGAGTCGCCGTCGCCGGACACGCCGATGTACTTGAGCGTCCGGTTGGCGGCACTGGCGCCCGCGGCGATGGCCGGCATCCGCCCGTGCACGCCGTTGAACCCATGCGCGCCGGCGACGAAATAGGCGGTGGTCTTGGACGAGCAGCCGATGCCCGACAGCTTGGCGACGCTCTGCGGCTTCATCGAGAGCTCGAAGCAGGCCTGGACGATCGCGGCCGTCACCGAATCGTGGCCACAACCGGCGCAGAGCGTCGACATGCCGCCCTCATATGCGCGCCGCGACAGGCCGAGCTCGTTGCGCGGCAGTCCCGGGTGCTCGACCTTCGGCTTGACCACGCCGCTCATGAGGCCGCTCCTGCCGCAAGGGCCGAATCGACCCCGGCAACGATGCAGTCGGCGGACATCGGCAGGCCGCTGTAGTAGAGGATCGAATTCAGCTTGCGCTTTTCCACGGCTGTCTCCAGGGTCAGCAGCGATTTCAGCTGGGCATCGCGGTTCTGCTCCACCACGAACAGGGTCTCGTGGCCGGCAAGGAATTCCTCCACCTCTGCGCCGAAGGGGAAGCCGCGCACCCTCAGGTAATCCATGGCGAGCCCGCGCTTGCGCAGCGTCGCCAGCGCCTCGCGCACCGCGCCGTCGCATGAGCCGATGCTGACGACGCCGACAGGCGCCCGGCCGTCGCCGTCGACGACGCCCCTGGGAACCATGCCGGCGGCCGCGCGGAACTTGCGGGACAGGCGTTCCATCACGTCCTGGTACTCGGCGGAGTCCTCGGTGTAGGCGCCATACTTGTTGTGCCCGGAACCGCGCGTGAAGTAGGCGCCCTTCTCGCCCACGCCGGGAATGGTGCGCCAGGGGATCCCGT
>DATHZW010000153.1:0-5153 GCA_035458405.1 Steroidobacteraceae bacterium
GTCAGCGGCTCGATGATCGTGCGCGCTTCGAGCACCTGCTGCACGGTCATCTCGTCGCGGAACTGGGCACGCGGATTCATGCTGCCATGGAACGAGTTCTTCGCCGTCACCATCGCGAAGTGCTCCTTCGTGGTGCCGTAGCGCTTCATGTGCTTCTTCGCCATCAGCGAATAGATGTCCATGAACACCGATCGCGTCGCGCCGGCGCCGGTCGCATCGAAGGACTCACCCGCGGCACGAGCCATGTTCTCCAGCACCTTGAGCGCGCCCTTCGGATCCTCGACGTCGACCGCGCTCGAGAAGGCGCCCATGGTCCTCAGCTTGTCCTCGTGGAACAGCTTCTCGTAGCCGCAGGCAAGCACGATGTCGTAGTAGCCGGCACTGACCATGGCGCAGGCCTGGTGCACGGCGGTCGAGGAGGATGCGCAGGCGTTCTCGACGTTCACCACGGGAATACGCCCGATGCCCAGCGCGCGCAGGGCCACCTGGCCGCGAATCATCTCCTGCCCGGTGACCACGCCGGCCGCGGCGTTGCCCATCCAGGCGGCCTGGAGGTCTTCCTTGCCCAGCCCGGCATCGACGAGTGCCGCCGTGATGGCCTCGCCGGCGAGTCCCTTCAGGGTCTTGTCGAGGTGCCGGCCGAAGGGCGTCATGCCGACGCCCGCGACGTACGCGTTCATCTTCATGGGATTGAGCCTCTCAGCCGGTCGGGGTCGATGAGCAGGGTGCCGCCCTTGATCGCCAGGACCTCGTTGCAGCCATCCTCGATCATCGAGGAGCGGGCGTCCCGCATCAGCTTCTCGACCGGGTATTCGCGGGTGACACCATTGCCCCCGAACATCTGTATCGCGTCGGAGGCGACCTCGAACGCGGTCTGCGTCGAGGTGATCTTGCTGGCTATCGAGCCCTGCAGGGCCGGCACTGCCGCCGTGTTGTTGTACAGCAGCACCCTGTGATTCAGCGCCCGGGCGGCCTCGACCTTGCGGAACATGTGGAACAGCCGGTGACGCACGCTCTGGTGCCGGATGATCGCCACGCCACCCTGCTTGCGCTCGTGGGCGTAGTCGAGCGCGTGCTCGTAGGCTGCGCGCGCCGCGCCGACCCACACGCTGCCCATGATCGCGTTGGCCTCCGCCAGCACCGCGTAGACCGCCCGATCATAGTCCGCGGGCCCGGCGACCAGGTGGTCCTTCGGGACGCGCACGTCCTGGAAGAAGATCTCGCCCTGTGGCAAGGGGCGCTGACCCATCTTGTCGAGGACCTTGCCGCGGGATACGCCCGCTACATCGAGCGGGACGAGCAGCGTGCAATGGCCGGTCTCGCCCGACCCGTCGTCGTAGGCGCAGTACAGGATGCACAGGTTGGCAATCGGGCCGTTCGAGATCCAGGCGGCCTTCTGGCCGTTGATGACGATTTCATCGCCCTCCGGTCGTGCGATGCAGTTCGGCTTGCCGTAGCTGCTGCCCGGATAGGCCATGCTGCGGCCGGCGTCGAGCATGTCGGAGCCATGATCCGGTTCGGTGATGCCCCAGCAGCCGATCATCGTTCCCTCGGGGTACTTCTCGATGAGATCGGACCGGCCCATGGCGTGCAGCACGATCCAGGGCACCGAGGCAGCCCCGAGCACGATCGCCAGCGCGCCGTCGCCCCACCCGAATTCCTCCCACATGATCGGTATCAGGCGGCCGCGCTCCTCGGGGGCCATCGCCATCAGCGTACCCACCGTGAAGCCAAGCGCGGCCGCGCCCTGGATCACTCCCCAGATCGGGGAGTCGGCGGCGATCGTTTGCTCGGGCGCCATCCGGTCCATCTTCTCGCCGACCGGCCGCAGCACATTCCCCGCAAAGCGCCGCGCGTTTTCCTGCACCATGCGCTCCATCTCCGACAGGGCAGGCTCGAGCCCGGCCGGCTCCAGGGCGACACGGATTCCGGACCTCTGCTCGGCATCTATCCTGCTGACGGCGCTCATCTTTTCCTCCTCTCGCAGCCCGTGACTTGCACGACCCATCGGTTGGTGATCAGATCGGTGAAGGGCCTCGGTGTCGGGGATCTGCGTAGTCCACCCTGTCCGGGCGTGCCGGTCTGCCGTGGGTGACTTTGTTTCGAATCCGGGTGTGGCGGTATCCCCCGGATGGGGGACGTGATCCGTGAGCGGCGTTTCGCTGCAACGCACAAAAGAGGGCAAGCCGTTGGCCGCGGGCGGGTCGGGTGCCCGTTTTCCTCTGATCGCGACAAAAATCGTTCCACCCAGGCCACGCGCCAACCGTATCGTGCGCACCCGGCTCGCGGGACTGCTGGCGGAAGCCGGCGAGCGCAAGCTGACCGTCCTCCGTGCCCCGGGGGGCTTTGGCAAGACGACGCTGGCGCTGTCGTGGATCGAGGAACTCGGCTCGCGTGGCGACGCCGTGGCCTGGCTGTCGATCGATGGCGACGACAACGAGCCGCGGCGCTTCGTCTACTACGTGATCCATGCACTGCATCGCGCCTGCGGCGACATCGGCAAGGAAAGCCTGAAGGTCGCGAGCACGGCCTCGCTGCACCAGTTGCAGGCGCTGCTGGTCAACGAGATCGCGGACTGCGGCGATGAGTTGTTCCTGTTCCTCGACGACTACAACGCCATCAGCAACGAGTCGATCCACGAGTTCATTTCCTTCCTGCTGCGCCACGCGCCAGGGAACCTGCATCTCGTGGTGCTTTCCCGGTCCCAGCCGGCGCTCGAGGTCGGGTCGCTTCGGGCCCGTGACGAACTGCTTGAAATCGACGCCGCCCAGTTGCGCTTCACGCGCGACGAGACCCGTGAATTCCTTGGCCTGGCAACGCCATCGCAGCTCGGTCCCAGCGAGATCCGGACGATCCACGGCCTGACGGAAGGCTGGCCCGCGGCCCTGCGCATCACGGCGCTGTCGTTCGGGGCGGGCAGGGACCCTGCGGAACTGCTTCGCTCACTGGCGCGATCACCCAGGTCGATCGGCGGGTTCCTGGACGAGCTGTGCGCCCTGCTGCCGGCGGACCTGCTGGATTTCATGCAACGCACTTCGATCGTCGATCGGCTCTCGACATCCCTGTGCGAGGCGATTACGGGACGGGCCGACAGCGGCGAACTGCTCGGCCGCCTCGAGAGCCAGCAACTGCTCAGCCCGCTCGACAGCGAAGGGACGCTGTTCGCCTATCACCAGCTGTTCCGCGAATACCTGATGCAGCGTCTGGCGAAACAACGCGAAGCGGAGATGCCGGCACTGCACCGCCGGGCGAGCCGGTGGTACGAGTCCGAGGGGCAGGAGTCGGAATCGGTCAAGCAATTGCTGGCGGCTGGCGACACCGATGCCGCGCTGCTGCGGATCACGCAATGCGCCGACCGGATGGTGGAGACCGGCGACCTGCTGACGCTGCTGAACCTGCAGCAACAGCTGCGCAGCAAGTTCATCCAGCAACCGATCTCGCTTCAGCTGGCGATCATCTGGGCCGAGGCGCTGTCGTTGTCGGGCGGCGAGGCGCTGCAGCACGTGTCAGCCGTCGAAGGCGCGTTGCGCAAGCTGGACGACCCTGAGGCCGGCCGGGTTCGGCGCGAATGCATCGCCCTGCGGGCGGTCGCTGCGGCCCTGGCGGACGACGCCGCCCGTGCGCTCGAGCTGGCGTCCGCCTACGCCGTGCGGTCCGAGGACCGTCCGCTGGTGCGGGATTCGGTCCACAATATCGAGCGCTTCGTCTATGCCTGCGCAGCGCGATGGGATGACTTCTACGCGGTGCCAGGCGTCTTGAGTCAGGACGGCGCCGATATCATGGCGGCGACCTATGCGGCCAATCTGCACGGCATCGCGGAGTTGTCCCAGGCGCGCGCGGACCCGGCAGAGCAGCATTTTCTGCAGAGCCTCGAGCTCGGCGGCCGGGTCCGGCGGTTCGCCGGCGCGACCGGAATGGCCAGGGGCGCGTATGCCGAGCTGCTCTACGAGACGGGCAGGATCGCCGAGGCGGAGGCACTGCTGAGGGACGACCTCGACCTGGTCGCCAGTGGCGTGACCCTGGATACGGTTCTCCGCGGCCTGCGGACGGCGGCAAGGCTGGCCTGGCGCCGCAGGCAGTTCGAGCTGGCGGCCAGCCTGCTCGATCGCGCGGAGGCCGTCGGACTCACGCGCGACTGGCCAAGGCTGGTCGCCGGGGCGCTGTTCGAGCGGCTGCGGCTGCAGCAGCAGCAAGGCATGACGATGCCTTCGCTTGGCCTCCTGAAGCGTCTGCAGCAGCTTCGCGCCGCGAGCCCCGCCCAGGCCATGCGGGGCGTCGAAGGGGTGCTTCACTACGAGGCGATGGGGCAGGCCATCGTCGACCTCGACCAGAACCGTTCGCGAAAGGCGGCGACCGCGTTGACGCCGCTGTTTGCCGAGGCGATCGAATGCGGCGCAGACCTCCTGGCGATACGCCTCGGGTCGCTGCTTGCCCGCGCACTGGTGCATGCGCGTTCGGTCCCGCAGGCGCTGCGGGTCTTCAGCCAGGTTCTCGACCTGGCCGAGCCCTCGGCCCTGGTGGGTTCGGTCGCGGACACGGGTCCGGAAATGCTGCAACTCGCCGACCTGCTGGAAAGCGGCACTGCCGGGCAGGTTCGCGAGCCGCGGCGAGCGCTGATCGAGAAGCTGCGCCAATCGGCGGCGAGCGCCTGGGGCGCAGCGGCGACACCGACATCGTCCGGGGCGAAAGAGTTGCCCTCGCCGCTGTCACCCCGGGAATGCGAGATCCTGGCCCTGGTCGCGGAGGGCGCTTCGAACAAGGCCGTTGCCCGGGACCTCGGGCTGGGGCCCGAGACCGTCAAGACCCACCTGAAGAACATCTTCGTCAAGCTCGGCGTGGAGCGCAGGACCCAGGCGGTGCTGCGCGCGGAGGAACTCGGCCTGTTGCGCGTCAGACGCGGATTGCGCCATTAGGCGACCGCCCGCGGCTTGCCGGCAGACCAGACACGCCTTCCCCGGGTCACCGACGCCGTCACGGCGCTATCGCGCCAGCGAGCCGCCCAGCTTGCGCAGCAGCGCGGCCCCGTCCCCCGACCAGGCGCTGCCGTGCATGCAGGCGAGCGTGCCGGGCTCCAGGCTGGCGAGCTTCTCGATCAGCCTCGGCGTGTCGCTGCCGTGCGCGAAGTAATCCATCTGGCTCCGGAACGCCTCGCT
>DATHZW010000154.1:0-4581 GCA_035458405.1 Steroidobacteraceae bacterium
ATTCCGGCGAGTTGGCGCATCTGCTGGGCGCTCCCGCGAGCGCCCGAGTCGGCCATCATGAAGATCGGGTTGAAGCTCGTGAGCGTGTGGCTCTTGCCCGACTCGTCGCTGACCGTTTCGGTGGCCAGGTCGCGCCCGTAGCACATGGCGCAGACGCCGTAGCGAATGTCGCAGGTGATCGGGGAGCGGACGTTGACCTCGTCGACGCCGTGCTGCTCGAGGCGCTGAACCCACTTTTCGTCGAGCAGCGTTCCCGCCGGCGCCAGGACCTCCTCCGAGCCCGGCTTCATGACGTCGGTGGCGACCACACGGCCGAGCACGCGCTCGCCGAGGCCTTCCACGACATCGCCGCCCTCGACGATCGGCGTCACTCGCAGGCCGGCTTCCGTGCCGCAGTCCACGTCGGTCACGACCAGGTCCTGCGCCACGTCCACCAGCCGGCGGGTCAGGTAGCCGGAGTTCGCGGTCTTCAACGCCGTGTCCGCGAGGCCCTTGCGGGCGCCGTGGGTCGAGATGAAGTACTGCAGGACGTTCAGTCCCTCGCGGAAGTTCGCGGTGATCGGCGTCTCGATGATCGAGCCGTCCGGCTTGGCCATCAGCCCGCGCATGCCGGCCAGCTGCCGGATCTGCGCCGCCGAACCCCGCGCTCCCGAGTCGGCCATCATGAAGATGGAGTTGAAGGAGCCCTGCTGGACCTTGTT
Organism: Steroidobacteraceae bacterium; assembly: GCA_035458405.1. Lineage (GTDB taxonomy): Bacteria > Pseudomonadota > Gammaproteobacteria > Steroidobacterales > Steroidobacteraceae > SG8-30. The sequence continues at coordinate 702 of DATHZW010000154.1, forward strand.
GCCCTTGGAATCCTCGACTTCCTCGAAGCGCAGCTGGTCCATCATCGCCTTGCCGATGCGGTCGTTGGTGCGCGACCAGATGTCGACCACCTTGTTGTAGCGCTCGCCGAAGGTGACCAGGCCCGACTCGTACTGGTGCTGGATCTCCTTCACCTCGCGCTCGGCGCCGGCCAGGATCTTCTCCTTCTGCGGCGGGACCAGCATGTCGTCCACGCCGATCGAAACCGCGGAGCGGGTCGCGTAGGAGAAGCCCGTGTACATGAGCTGGTCCGCGAACACGACCGTCTGCTTCAGGCCGAGCGTGCGATAGCAGGTGTTGATGACCGCGGAAATCCGCTTCTTGGTCATGTCCTGGTTGATCACGTCGTAGGTCAGGCCCTTCGGCACGATCTCGAACAGCAGCGCGCGGCCGACGGTGGTGTCGACCAGCCGCCGGATCTCGTGCAGCTCGCCGCCCTCGCCGACCACGTACTCGAGGATGCGCACCTTGACCTTGGCATGCAGGTCCACGCTGCGGGTCTCGTAGGCGCGGTGCACCTCGTGGCGGTCGGCGAAGAACATGCCCTCGCCGCGCGCGCCGGCGCGCTCGCGGGTCATGTAGTAGAGCCCGAGCACGACGTCCTGCGACGGCACGATGATCGGGTCGCCGTTCGCCGGCGACAGGATGTTGTTGGAGGACAGCATCAGCGCCCGCGCCTCGAGCTGCGCCTCCAGCGACAGCGGCACGTGGACGGCCATCTGGTCGCCGTCGAAGTCGGCGTTGAAGGCCGTGCAGACCAGCGGGTGCAGCTGGATCGCCTTGCCCTCGATCAGCACCGGTTCGAAGGCCTGGATTCCCAGGCGGTGCAGCGTCGGCGCGCGGTTCAGCAGCACGGGATGCTCGCGGATGACCTCCTCGAGGATGTCCCAGACCTCCGGGCCCTCGCGCTCGACCAGGCGCTTGGCGGCCTTGATGGTCGAGGCCAGGCCACGCAGCTGCAGCTTGTGGAAGATGAACGGCTTGAACAGCTCGAGCGCCATCTTCTTCGGCAGGCCGCACTGGTGCAGGCGCAGGGCCGGGCCGACCACGATGACCGAGCGGCCGGAATAGTCGACGCGCTTGCCCAGCAGGTTCTGGCGGAAGCGCCCCTGCTTGCCCTTGATCATGTCGGCGAGCGACTTCAGCGGGCGGCGGTTGGTGCCGGTGATGGCACGGCCGCGGCGGCCGTTGTCCAGCAGCGCGTCCACCGACTCCTGCAGCATGCGCTTCTCGTTGCGCACGATGATGTCGGGCGCGTTCAGCTCGAGCAGGCGCCGCAGGCGGTTGTTGCGGTTGATGACCCGGCGATACAGGTCGTTAAGGTCCGAGGTCGCGAAACGGCCGCCGTCGAGCGGCACCAGCGGCCGCAGGTCGGGCGGCAGCACCGGCAGCACCGTCAGCACCATCCACTCGGGCCTGTTGCCCGACTCGATGAACGACTCCATCAGCTTCAGCCGCTTCGACAGCCGCTTGAGCTTGGTCTCGGAATTGGTCGCGCCCATGTCCTCGCGGACCTTGGCGGATTCCGACTGCAGGTCGATGGTCTTGAGCAGCTCGAGGATCGCCTCGGCGCCCATGCGCGCGTCGAACTCGTCGCCGTGCTGCTCGAGGGCCTCGAGATAGCCCTCGTTGGTCATCAGCATGCCGCGCTCGAGCTCGGTCATGCCGGGATCGACGACCACGAAGGCCTCGAAGTACAGCACCCGCTCGAGGTCCCTCAGCGTCATGTCGACCATCAGGCCGATCCGCGAGGGCAGCGACTTCAGGAACCAGATGTGCGCGGTCGGGCTGGCCAGCTCGATGTGGCCCATGCGCTCGCGCCGGACCTTGGACTGGGTGACCTCGACGCCGCACTTCTCGCAGACCGTGCCGCGATGCTTGAGCCGCTTGTACTTGCCGCAGAGGCACTCGTAGTCCTTCACCGGCCCGAAGATCTTGGCGCAGAACAGCCCGTCGCGCTCCGGCTTGAAGGTCCGGTAATTGATCGTTTCCGGCTTCTTGACCTCGCCGAAGGACCAGGAGCGGATCAGCTCCGGGGACGCCAGCCCGATGCGGATCGCGTCGAAGTTCTCGACCTGCGGCTGCTGCTTGAACAATTTGAGTAGATCGCGCATCGCTTAGCCCTCCTGCTCCAGCTCGATGTTGATGCCGAGGGAGCGAATCTCCTTCACCAGCACGTTGAAGGACTCCGGCATGCCCGCGTCCATGGCGTGATTGCCGTCCACGATGTTCTTGTACATCTTGGTGCGGCCGTTCACGTCATCGGACTTGACGGTCAGCATTTCCTGGAGCGTATAGGACGCGCCATAGGCCTCGAGCGCCCAGACCTCCATCTCGCCGAAGCGCTGACCGCCGAACTGCGCCTTGCCCCCCAGCGGCTGCTGGGTGACCAGGCTGTACGGCCCCGTCGAGCGGGCGTGCATCTTGTCGTCGACCAGGTGATTCAGCTTCAGCATGTACATGTAGCCGACGGTCACCTTGCGCTCGAACTGCTCGCCCGTCCGGCCGTCGGTCAGCTCCGTCTGGCCGTCGGTCGGCAGGTCGGCGAGCGCCAGCAGGTGCTTGATCTCCGCCTCGCTGGCGCCGTCGAACACCGGCGTCGCGATCGGCACGCCGGAAGTCAGGTTCTGCGCCAGTTCCAGCACCTCGGCGTCGGACAGGGACTTGATGTCCTCGTGCTGCCCGCCGGTCTGGTTGTAGACCTGGTCGAGCAGCTTGCGCAGCTCGACGATCGTGCCCTGGCTCTCCAGCATCCTGCCGATCTTCTGCCCGATGCCGTGCGCGGCCCAGCCAAGGTGCGCCTCGAGGATCTGGCCGATGTTCATGCGCGAAGGCACGCCCAGCGGGTTGAGCACGATGTCCACCGGGGTGCCGTCGGCCAGGTAGGGCATGTCCTCGACCGGTACGATGGTGGACACCACGCCCTTGTTGCCGTGGCGGCCGGCCATCTTGTCGCCCGGCTGGACGCGGCGCTTCACGGCCAGGTACACCTTGACCATCTTCAGCACGCCGGGGGCGAGGTCGTCGCCCTGCGTGATCTTGATCTTCTTGGCCTCGAAGCGCTTCTCGAAGTCGCGGCTCTGGTCCGCCAGGCGGCGGCGCGCCGCCTCGAGCGCGGCATTCGCCGCCTCGTCGCGCAGGCGGATCTCGAACCACTCCTCGCGCGGCAGCTCGTCCAGGTAGTCCGCGCCGACCTCGGCGCCGGCCTTCAGCTTCTTCGGGCCGCCGTCGGCGACCTTGCCGATGATGTCGCCGCGCAGGCGTCCGAACAGGTCGTTCTCCAGGATGCGCCGCTGGTCGTTGAGGTCCTTGCGGACCCGCTCGATCTCGGACTTCTGGATGGACATGGCGCGGGAATCCTTCTCCACGCCGTCGCGCGTGAACACGCGCACGTCGATCACCGTGCCGTCCATGCCGGGCGGCACCCGCAGCGAGGTGTCCTTAACGTCGGAGGCCTTCTCGCCGAAGATGGCGCGCAGCAGCTTCTCCTCCGGGGTCAGCTGGGTCTCGCCCTTGGGCGTGACCTTGCCGACCAGGATGTCGCCCGCCTTGACCTCGGCCCCGATGAAGACGATGCCGGCTTCATCCAGCTTTGCCAGGGCCGCGTCGCCCACGTTGGGGATGTCGGCCGTGATTTCCTCGGAACCGAGCTTGGTGTCGCGAGCGACGCAGGTCAGCTCCTCGATGTGGATCGTGGTGAAGCGCTCTTCCTCGACCACGCGCTCGGACACCAGGATCGAGTCCTCGAAGTTGTAGCCGTTCCAGGGCATGAAGGCGACCAGCATGTTCTGGCCGAGCGCAAGCTCGCCCAGCTGGGTCGACGGGCCGTCCGCCATGACGTCGTCGCGCGAGATCCGGTCG
>DATHZW010000155.1:0-3857 GCA_035458405.1 Steroidobacteraceae bacterium
TGGCGCTGGCTGCTCTCGGTGTCGGGACCCCAGTGCAGCGCACAGAGATCGGCCCGGCGGCCGGCGAGCAGCGTCAGGCCGAGCTGCGTGCCGGTGGGCGCGTGACTGACCATGGCTTGCCCGCGCATCTCGGCCGCCATCAGCATGATCGCGCGATACAGCAGCGGATCGTCGCTGCCGGCGATCACCATGCGGTCCGCCAGCAGGCCGCCGTGGCTCGACTCCAGCATCCACTGGTCCACGAGGTCGCGCGGAAACAGCCATTTGCCGGTGAGGCGGGTGGCGGGGATGCGGCCTTCGTTCACCAGCGAGTAGATCTTCTTCTCGTTCACCTGCAGGTAGCGCGCGGCCTCCCGTACGTTCATGAAGCGGGGCGGCTCGGCGGGCGCGTCGGCCGGCGGTGCGGTGGAGCGGGCGGTTCGCGCGACTCTCGGTCCTGCTTTGCCTGTCATGGCGGGCTCCTGGAAGAATTGCGGCAACGACGATGGGTCAGTTCGTCGCCGCCCGGCCGGCTGCACCAGGGACCCTGCAAGATCCGTTCCGCGGACCGATTTGCCCTGCGTGCACGGGTCTGGTGCAGAATGTGTCCACTTGTCAGGTACGCAGGGCTGAAGACCGCCGATGACCGCAGCACCCCGGATCAGCATCCCCGTGGCCGTGATCATGGGCCGGCGCATGGTCAGCCGTTCCGGCTGGCAGGTTCCCAGCTGGCGGGTCGTCGGCGTGGTGGCGGGCGAGGGCGTGCCAGGCCGGGAGTCGCGGGCCGTGCCGGTTCACCGCGATGAGGACGAGGAGCACTTCCTGTGGGGCGGGCTCAGGCTGGAGCTGTATCGCGACGCCACCGAGGCCTACTGGTCGAACCTGGTCGGCAAGCAGCCTTCCCTGTTCGTGCTCTGCGTGGAGACCGAGAACGGCTCCATCCAGCCGCGCTCCGTCACCGCGGACATGCACGAGGCGTCCTCGGCCCTGGAAGGACAGGACCGCGTGTTCTCGGTGCCGATTCCGCCGGAGGTCTATCAGCGCCTGGAGCGCTTCGTGGTCGAGCACCACGTCCCGGAGCAGAAGCACAAGCGCAAACGGACCGACTGGACGGCGGACAAGCCCTCATGAGTGAACAGAAGCCCCCTGGCGCCGCGTCGCCGCCCCCCGCTGAGCCGTTCCTCGAGCGATGGTCGCGCAGGAAGGCCAACGTGAAGGCGGGCGTCGAGGTGGAGGCGGATCCGCCGGTCGAGGACGCCGTCGCGCCGGCTCCGGTGCCGGAAGAGCCGGCGCAAGCTCCGGTGGCGGTCGAGTTGCCCGACCTCGACAGCCTGGACGCGGATTCCGACTACAGCGCCTTCATGTCCCCCGGCGTCGATGCCGACCTGCGGCGCAAGGCGCTGCGCAAGCTGTTCAGCAGCCCCAAGTTCAACGTCTGCGACGGGCTGGACGACTACTGCGACGACTACACCACGTTCGAAGGCCTGGGCGACATCGTGACCGCGGACATGAAATACCATATCGAGCGCATCGCGCGCGCAGCGGCGAAGGCGCTCGACGAGGCCGGGCAGGGCGATGAAGCCGCGGCGCTTGCCGCTGCGCCGGCCGCGACACCCGATGCCGCGGCCGGGACGCCGGGCGAAAACCAGAAGGAAGACCATGACGGACCCGAACCGGCTGCCTGAGGACACTGCCGACGGCAAGGCCCGGGCCGCAGCCCTCGCCAGCCTGAATTTCGACGACGTGACGCCGACGTCGGTCGTCGAGTTCGTTTCCCGCGGTCGCTGCCTGGTCATCGGCGAGGAGCAGCGCGCGATGGACGCGGCGCGCCGCCTGCAGTCCAGCCTGTCATGCGTCGTGGCCGTGCCGGCGGAGTCCGCGCCCGCGGCCACCCGGGTCGACGGTATCGGCATGGTTCGCGGCGGCCGCCCGGTCATCCGTGGCGCCCTCGGCGACTTTACCGTCTCGCTTGAGGGCAGCGGCGATGGGCGCGACCTGGGCTCCCTGCTTGCGCCCCCGGTGGAGCGGTTCGACCTCATCGTCGACCTCTGCACCCCGCGGCGACTCGGCCAGGCCATGCCGCCGCTTGGCTACTACGCGCCGGGAGCCGACGAGGCTGCGCTCGAAGCAGCATTGGCGACCTTGCCCGAGATGACCGGCAGCTTCGAGAAGCCCAAGTTCTTCGACTACGATCCCGAGATCTGCGCGCACAGCCGCAGTGGCCAGCCCGGCTGCAGCCGCTGCATCAACGCCTGTCCGGCGGAGGCGATCGTCTCGATCGGCGAGTCGATCCAGGTGAACCCGTACCTGTGCCAGGGCGGCGGCGCCTGCGCCACCGCCTGCCCGACCGGCGCCATCACCTATGTGTACCCGCCGGCGGCCGACCTGCTGAACCTGCTGCGCCGCACATTGCGCGCCTATGCGGATGCCGGCGGCACCGAGCCGGCGCTGCTGTTTCACGACGAGTCGTCGCGCGGCGCGGTTTTCGGCGCGCTGTCCTCGATGCCCGAGCGGGTCCTGCCGGTGCAGGTCGAGGAAGCGGGTTCGGTCGGCATGGACGCCTGGCTGGTCGGGCTGGCCTATGGCGCCGCGGCCGTCGTGGTGTTGACGTCCGACCAGACGCCGCCGCAGGTCGTCGAGGCAGCCCAGGACCAGCTGGTGACGGCCAGGGCGCTCCTGGCCGGCATGGGCTATGACGAGGGCAGGCTGCAGCTGGTCAACGCCGACCAGGCGGCCGTCGCGCTGCAGACCCTGGCCGGGCTGCCCCAGGGCCACTCGCGGCGCCCGGCGACCTTTGCCGCGCCCGGCGACAAGCGCGGCCGGCTGCGCATGGCCCTCGAGCACCTGCATGCCGACGCCCCGGCGCCGAAGCGCAGCATCGCCCTGCCGGCCGGTGCGCCGTTCGGCGAGGTGCGCGTGGCCGCGGCGGCCTGCACGCTCTGCATGGGTTGTGTATCGGTGTGCCCGACCAAGGCGCTGCAGGATGGACGCGGATTGCCGCAGCTGAATTTCCGCGAGTGGAACTGCGTGCAGTGCGGGATCTGCGAGCGCACCTGCCCCGAGAACGCAATCAGCCTGAATGCACGGTTCGTCTATGACGTCGAGACCCGCGAGAAGCCGCGATTGCTGCACGAGGAGCAGCCGGTTTGCTGCGTGTCCTGCGGCAAGCCCTTCGCGACCCAGTCGATGCTGGACGTGCTGAGCCGCAAGCTCGCCGACCACTGGATGTTCCAGACCGACGAGGCCAGGCGGCGCATGCTCATGTGCGAGGACTGCCGCGTCCGGGACATGTACGCCCCCGGATCTAGAAAGGGTCCATAAGTCTCGATGCCATGGAGTGACAAGGACAAAATGTCCCAATTCGGGCCGAAAACAGCGCCCTGCGTAGGATTTCCGGGTCCTGAGAGGCACCATGCTGCTGCGGCAGCTGGCCCGGATATTGCTTATTCTGGGGTGGCTCGGATGGAGGGAAGGTTTTGCGCATGCCTGAATGCGGCATCGGCGACACCCTGGAGAGGACCGTCCCCATGGTGACCGCCGCCGACGACGACCAGGTCCGCGGCAACGTCTACGCGTTGCTCGGCCACCTGTTGTCGGCCCCCCCCGACGCCGCCGTGCTCGAGTCGCTTGCAGCAATCGCACCGGCCCCGGAGGGCGACAGCCTGCTGACGGCCTCCTGGCAGATGCTGGGCGAGGCCGCGACCCGCGCCACGCCCGAATCGCTGCGCGACGAGCACACCACCCTGTTCATCGGCCTCGGCCGCGGCGAAGTCGTGCCCTACGCCTCCTGGTACCTGACCGGATTCCTGATGGAGCAGCCCCTGGCGCGCCTGCGCGGCGACCTGCGGGAACTCGGGATCGAGCGCCACGAGGGCGTG
>DATHZW010000156.1:0-4865 GCA_035458405.1 Steroidobacteraceae bacterium
GCGGGCCAATGCCCAACGCGTGTTCGGGGACGCGGCCGACGGCACGCTCGTGATCACCGGGTACATCGCGTCCGACAGCCAGGGGCTGCAGACGACCCTCGGGCGCAACGGCAGCGACTTCTCGGCCTCCATCTTTGCCGCGCTGCTGGACGCGGAGGAAATCGTGATCTGGACCGACGTGGACGGCGTGCTGTCAGCCGACCCCCGGCGCGTGCCCGATGCGAAGGTCATCGACTCGCTGTCCTACAACGAGGCCATGGAGCTGGCCTACTTTGGCGCCAAGGTCATCCACCCGCAGACGATGGCTCCGGCGGTCGAGCGCGAGATCCCGATCTGGATCCGCAACTCCTACGCTCCGGAGAAGACCGGGACGGTCATCTGCGCCAGGCCGTCCTCGGCGCTGGCCGTCAAGGGCATTACCAGCATCGAGAACGTGGCGCTCTTGAACCTCGAGGGCGCCGGCATGATCGGCGTACCGGGCACCGCGCATCGCCTGTTCGGCGCGCTCCGCGACGAGGACATCTCGGTCATCCTGATATCGCAGGGCAGCTCCGAGCACTCGATCTGCTTTGCGATCCCGGAGGCGCAGGCGACCCTGGCCGAGCAGGTCGTGCGTCGTGCCTTTGCCACCGAGCTGCGCGAGGGCCAGATCCAGAGCGTCGAGGTCAGCAGGAGCTGTTCCATCATCGCGGTCGTCGGCGACGGCATGGCCGGATCCCATGGCGTGTCCGCCAAGGTCTTCGGCGCGCTGGGCAAGGCGGCGGTGAACATCCGTGCCATCGCGCAGGGGGCGTCAGAGCGCAACATCTCCGCGGTCATCGATGGCCGCGACGCGGCCAAGGCCCTGCGCGCGGTGCATTCCAGCTTCTATCTGTCGCCGCACACGCTGTCCATCGGCCTGATCGGTCCCGGCACGGTCGGCTCGGTGCTGCTCGACCAGCTGGCGTCGCAGGCGGCCCGGTTGAAGCGCGACTTCAACGTCGACCTGCGCGTGCGCGGCATTGCCGGCTCGAAGCGGATGCTGCTTTCCGAGCGGGAGATCGACCTGGCGAACTGGCGCGACGCCCTCGCGCAGGCGGAACCGACCGACCTGGTCCGCTTCACGCAGCACGTGGCGGCTGGCCACCTGCCGCATCGGGTCATCATCGACTGCACCGCGGACAGCGGCGTGGGCCTGCACTACGCGCAGTGGCTCGCCGCCGGCATACATGTCGTCACGCCCAACAAGAAAGCCAACAGCGGACCGCTCAAGTACTACCACGAACTGCGGGAGGCAGGCCGCCGCTCGGGCGCGCATTTCCTCTACGAAGCCAACGTCGGTGCCGGCCTGCCGGTGGTCATGACGCTGCGGGACCTGCGCGAGACGGGTGACGAGATCCATGCCATCGAGGGGATCTTTTCGGGAACGCTGGCCTACCTGTTCAATATTTTCGACGGCTCGGTGCCGTTCTCGCAGATCGTCCGCGAAGCCAAGTCCAAGGGCTATACCGAGCCCGACCCGCGCGACGACCTCTCGGGCATGGACGTGGCGCGCAAGCTCATCATCCTCGGTCGCGAGATGGGCCTGACGCTTGAACTCGCCGACGTGAAGGTGCAGAGCCTGGTGCCCGAGGCCTTGCGCGCCTGTTCGATCGAGGACTACCTGGCGCGCTTGCCGGAGTTCGACGCCGACATGCGGCGCATGCTCGACGAGGCCCGCGCCGAGGGGCAGGTCTTGCGCTATGTCGGCCGCCTGACGGCGGATGGCCGGGCGACGGTGGGCGTCGAGCGGCTCGCCGGCGACCACTCCTTCGCCAACATGGCGCTGACCGACAACATCGTTCGTTTCGTCACCTCGCGCTATTCCGAGAATCCGTTGATCGTGCAGGGTCCCGGCGCGGGCCCGGCGGTCACGGCCGGCGGCGTGTTCGGCGACCTGCTGCGGCTCGCCGCCTATCTCGGCGCGAGGCTCTGAGGAGGGCCCATGACCCAGGACACCGTCACCGCATTCGCCCCGGCTACGGTCGGCAATGTCGGCATCGGCTTCGACATCCTGGGGCACACCGTCAACGCGGTCGGCGACCGGGTCCACGCGCGGCGCACGCCTGAGCGCGGCATCCGCATCGCCGGGATCACGGGCAGCTCGACCAACCTGCCGATGCAGCCCGAGAAGAACACCGCGGGGATGGCGCTGATCTCCATGGCAGGCGCCCTGTCCCTGCCTTTCGGGATCGAGATGACGATCGAGAAGGGCATTCCGCTGGGGTCGGGCCTGGGCGGCTCGGCCGCCTCGGCGGTGGCGGCCGTGGTCGCCGGCAATGCGCTGCTGGACGAGCCGCTGCCCAAGCTGGACCTGCTGAAGTTCGCCATGCAGGGCGAGGCGGTGGCGAGTGGCTCGGTCCATGTCGACAACATCGCGCCGTCGTTGTTCGGCGGCCTGGTCCTGACGGTCGGCATCGATCACCCGCGCATCAAGCAGATTCCGGTGCCCCCAGAGGTCCGTTGCGTGCTCGTTCATCCGCACATGTTCCTGTCGACCCGCGAGGCGCGGCGGATACTGCGCAAGTCCGTGGACCTTTCGGACGTGGTCTGGCAGGCGGCCAACCTTGCCGGCTTTCTATCGGGTTGCTACACGAACGACCTGGCGATGATCCGCGACGCCTTCGAGGACGTCATCATCGAGCCGCAGCGATCACAGCTGATACCCGGCTTCAAGGCGGTGAAGCAGGCGGCGATGGCGAACCGGGCGCTGGGTTGCTCGATCTCGGGCGCGGGCCCGACGGTCTTCGCCTGGTGCGAGGAACATTACGCGGAAGGCATCCGCAGCACGATGGTCGAGGCCTTCGCGGAGCACAACCTGAGCAGCGACAGCTGGATCTCCACGATCGACACCGAAGGCGCCAGGGTGGTCGCCAGTTGATGCTGTTTGCCAGTACGCGTGATCCCGGCCTGACCGCGACGCTCTCCGAGGCGATTCGCCAGGGGATCGCGCCCGACGGCGGGCTGTATGTGCCGCAGCGCCTGCCCGTCTTCCAGGTCGCCGACTTCGATGGCGCGGACACGCTGGCTGCGGTGGCCGAGCGCCTGCTCGCGCCGTTCTTTGCCGGGGACCGGCTCGCCGGCCAGCTCACCGGGATCGTCAACGACGCCTTCAACTTCCCTGCACCGCTGAAGCGCCTGGTCGCCGCCGGGGAGCGTGTCTCGGTCCTCGAGCTGTTTCACGGGCCGACCGCGGCCTTCAAGGACTTCGGTGCCCGGTTCCTGGCTGCCTGCCTGGAGCGCCAGTCGCATCGGGCCGGCCGCCCCCTGACGATACTGGTCGCGACGTCGGGCGACACGGGTGGGGCCGTCGCCGCCGCGTTTCATGGCCGTCCCTGGGCGCGGGTCGTCGTGTTGTTCCCCCGGGGCCTGGTGTCGCCCCGGCAGCAGCAGCAGCTGACCTGCTGGGGCGGCAACGTCCGCTCCCTCGCGGTCAAGGGCACTTTCGACGACTGCCAGCGGCTCGTGAAGGAGGCGTTTTCGGACACGCGATTCAACGAGCAATTCGAGCTGTCGTCGGCCAACAGCATCAACATCGGCCGGCTGTTGCCCCAGACCGTCTATTACGCCGCGAGCAGCCTGGCGATCTGGCGGGAGGAGGGGCAGGCACCGGGTTTCGTCGTGCCCTCGGGGAACCTGGGCAACGTGGTTGCCTGCATCTGGGCGCGCGCGATGGGGCTGCCCATCGGCCCGATCGAACTGGCGCACAACGCCAACCTGACGGTTCCGCATTACCTCGAGACCGGGCAGTGGCGACCGCGGCCCAGCGTCGCGACCCTGGCCTCGGCGATGGACGTGGGCAACCCGAGCAACATGGAAAGGCTCGAGTCCCTGCATCCCGACTGGCGCGAGCTGGCCCGCCAGGTCGGGGCGCACACCGTTTCGGACGAGGGCATCCGGGCCCGCATCGCAGCCGATTCCCGGCGGCTTGGCGAGACCTGGTGCCCCCACACCGCGGTGGCTGCGGAGGTCTACGCCAGGCTACCGCCGCAATTGCGCAATGAGCGCCACTGGGTGCTCGTCGCCACCGCGCACCCGGCCAAGTTCAACGAGATCGTCGAGCCCCTGGTCGGGGGGGCGGTCCCGGTGCCGGCCGCGCTTGCAGGATTGCTGGAGCTGCCGAGCAGCTTCGAGCAGATCACGCCCGACCTGGACGCGTTGAAGTCGGCACTACAGGACACGGCGGGCACATGACACTCGCACCCAGGGATCTCGTTCTGATCGGCGTCCTGGCGCTGGCGCTGCTCGTCGGCGCGTTTTTCGGCTACAGGCACTGGCGCCGCGTGAAGGCGCGACGCGACCGGCTGCTGGCCGTCTCGGCGATTGCCTACGACATGATCCGCGACGTCGTGCTGCCCGACGGCAACGACGGCCAGATCCATGTCGACTTCCTGCTGCTGACCGCCGCGGGATTCCTGGTCGTCGACCTGCGCGACGTGCCCGGCATCATCTTTGGCGGCGAGCAGCTGGATGAATGGGCGGTGATGAACGGCTCCGTGCGTTCAACCTTCCAGAACCCGCTGGGCCAGCTCTACGACCGGCTGGCCGTGGTCCGGCAGATCGCCGGCAAGGTCCCGGTGGACGGCCGCGTCGTTTTCACCGCGCGGGGCAGCTTTCCGAGGGGCCGGCCCAGGCGCGTCGTCATGCTCGACTCGCTGCGCGAGGAGTTTCCGCTGGCGGATCGGACGCTCGAGCCGTCCCCGGCCGCCCCCTGGGCGGAGGAGTGGGCGCGGCTGCAGGGGATCGCTGCGCCGAGTCCGGTCGTCCCGCGTCGCTGACCGCGGTCAGGCCGCTGGCCGCCGATGGTGATCGGCGAGCACCGAGGCGACGCAAACCGTCAGCTTGCG
>DATHZW010000157.1:0-4178 GCA_035458405.1 Steroidobacteraceae bacterium
TCGGCATCGTCGGCGAGTCGGGCTGCGGCAAGAGCGTCACCGCGCTGTCGATACTGCGGCTGCTGCCGCGCCCCATGGGGCACATCGCGGCGGGACGGATCCTGTTCCGCGGCCAGGACCTGGTGACCGTGCCCGAGGAGACGATCCACAAGGTGCGCACGGGCCAGATCGGCATGATCTTCCAGGAGCCGATGACGGCCCTGAACCCGGTGCACCGGATCGGCAAGCAGCTGTCCGAGGCCTTCCTGCTGCACCAGGAGGTCACGCCGCGCACCGCGCTCGAGCGTTCCGTCGAGGTGCTCAAGAAGGTCGGCATCCCGTCGCCGGAGATCCGCGTCGGCGAATATCCGCACCAGCTTTCCGGCGGCATGCGCCAGCGAGTGGTCATCGCCATGGCGCTGGCCTGCCGGCCGGCGCTGGTGATCGCGGACGAACCGACGACGGCGCTCGACGTCACCATCCAGGCGCAGATCCTGGAGCTCCTGAAGGAACTCCAGGACGAGATGGGGATGTCCATCATCCTCATCACGCACGATCTCGGCGTGATTGCGGAGACCTGCGACGACGTGCTGGTCATGTACGCCGGGCGTGTCGCCGAGCAGGGCAGTTCGGACGACATCTTCCACCGGCCCACGCATCCCTATACGCGCGGCCTGCTCGATTCCATCCCCCGGCTCGAGTTTCACCGCAAGACCAGGCTGAAGACGATCGACGGCATGGTGCCGGGCCTGATGGACATGCCGGCCGGCTGCCGATTCAACAATCGTTGCCGGCACCGGCAGGAGCGCTGCACGGAGGCTGCGCCGACGCTCGACCGCGTGGCCGGCGGCCATGGCGTGAGCTGCCATCGCTGGCGCGACCTGCCGGCCTGGACGGAGCCCGTCGGATGAGCGGCCCGCTGCTGGAAATCGAGGACCTCCGCACCTACTTTCCGGTGCGCGGCGGCGTGTTCCTGCGGGCCCGGGCGCAGTGCAAGGCCGTCGACGGCGTGTCGCTCGCGATCTGGCCGGGCGAGACGGTAGGACTGGTGGGCGAGTCCGGTTGCGGCAAGTCGACCCTGGGCAAGTCCGTCGTGCGGCTGGTGAAGCCGACGGGCGGCCGGATCCTGTTCGAGGGGACCGACCTGGCCACGCTCGGCATCAAGAAGCTGAAGCCGTTCCGGCGCCAGATCCAGATGATCTTCCAGGATCCCGCGGACTCGCTGAATTCCCGGCACACCGTGGGCAGCATGCTCGAGGAGCCCTTCGTCATCCACGGCATCGGCGACGAGGCCTCGCGCCGCCAGAGCGCGCTGGAACTGCTCAAGATCGTGGGCCTGCAGCCCTCGGCGATCGACCGGTTTCCCTTCGAGTTCTCGGGCGGCCAGCGGCAGCGCATCGGCATCGCCCGGGCCATCGCCCTCAACCCGAAGCTGATCATCTGCGACGAGCCCGTCTCGGCGCTCGACGCGTCGATCCAGAGCCAGGTCCTGAACCTGCTGCTCGACCTGCAGCAACGGCTGAACCTGAGCTACCTGTTCATCGCCCACGACCTCGCCGTCGTCAAGCACGTCTCCGATCGCATCGCGATCATGTACCTCGGCCATGTCGTCGAGTCGGGCGACGGCGAGGAAGTGCACCATCATCCGCGCCATCCCTATACCCGCGCGCTGATCTCGGCCATCCCGCAGCCCGTGCCGCGTCGGCAGCGTTATCGCCAGGTCCTGACCGGGGAGGTACCGTCGCCGATCAACTCGCCGCCCGGCTGCCCTTTCCAGACGCGCTGTCCGCATGCCCAGCCCGTCTGTCGCGAGCAACTGCCGTCGCTGCGGGAAGTTGCGGGTTCCGGTCGGGACGCGCACGCAGTAGCCTGTCACTTCGACCTGTAGCACCGGGCCGACGGAGGCACAGCTTGGGACCGCTTGAGGGCGTCCGGATCGTCGAGATCGCCGGCATCGGGCCGGGGCAGCTCTGCGGCATGCTGCTGGCGGACATGGGCGCGCAGGTCGTCCGCGTGGACCGCCTGGCGGCGGCCGAGGCCGGCGTCGCGCTACCGTCCAGGTTCGACCTGATGAACCGCAGCCGCCCGGCGCTGGCCGTCGACCTGAAGCGGCCGGAGGGCGTCGAGCTGGTGCTGGAACTCTGCACCAGCGCGGATGCGCTGTTCGAAGGCTTCCGGCCGGGCGTGATGGAGCGGCTCGGGCTGGGGCCGGAGGCCTGCATGGCCCGCAACCCGAAACTGGTCTATGGACGGATGACCGGCTGGGGCCAGGACGGTCCGCTGGCCGGGAGAGCCGGCCACGACCCGAACTACATCGCCCTGGCCGGCGTGCTGTCCTGCATCGGCGAACGCGGCGGACCCCCCGTGTATCCGCTCAACCTGGTCGCCGACTTCGGCGGCGGCGGGGTGTACCTGGCGCTGGGCCTGCTCGCCGGCATCATCGAGGCCTCGAGGTCCGGCCGCGGCCAGGTCGTCGATGCGGCGATGGTCGATGGCGCCGCCTCGCTGACGACGCTGTTCCATGGCCTGCTGGCCGCCGGGCTGTGGAAGGAGGAGCGCGGCAGCAACATCCTCGACGGCGGGGCGCCGTTCCTGCGTCCGTACGAGACCTCCGACGGGCGACACGTGGTCATCGGCGCGCTCGAGCCGCGGTTCTTCCGGGTGCTGCTCGAGCGGATGGGAATCGACGACGTCGATCCCGCCGGACAGGATGATCCCCGGCAGTGGCCGGCCATGCAGCGCCGCTTCGAGGAAGCATTCAGGACCCGCAGCCGGCAGGAGTGGTGCGAACTGCTGCAGGACACCGATGCCTGTTTCACGCCGGTGCTGTCGCTGACGGAAGCGACGCGACATCCTCACGCGCTCGCCCGCGGCACCTACGTCGAAGTGGACGGCGTCACGCAGCCCGCGCCCGCGCCACGCTTCTCGCGGACGCCGTCTTCGATCAGCCAGCCGCCCAGGCCGGCCGGCGTGGGCGCCAGGGCCGCCCTCGGGGCCTGGGGAATGACCTCCGCCAGGATCGAGGCGCTGGCCCGCGCGGGCGTGATCAAGCTGGCCGACGGCTGAGCCCGGCTCGAGCCGGACCGACCCGGCATAGCCCTCAGAGCTTGACCATCACGTGCCGCACGGCCGTGTAGTCCTCCAGCGCGTAGGACGACAGGTCCTTGCCGTAGCCGGAACGCTTGAGGCCCCCGTGCGGCATCTCGCTCACCAGCATGAAGTGGGTGTTGATCCAGGTGCAGCCGTACTGCAGCCGCGACGCCACCTGCATGGCGCGGCCGACGTCCTGCGTCCACACGGACGAGGCCAGGCCGTACTCGGAGTCGTTGGCCCAGGCCACGGCCTGGTCGGCGTCCTTGAAGCGCGTGATCGACACGACCGGGCCGAACACCTCGCGGCGAACGATTTCGTCCGCCTGCCGGGCGCCGGCGACGATGGTCGGCTCGTAGAAGAAGCCGCCACCGCTGCCCGCATGACCGCCGGCGGTGATTTCCACGTGCTTCAGCCTGGCAGCCCGGTCCACGAATCCCGCCACGCGGGCGCGCTGGTCGGCGCTGATCAGCGGGCCCATCTCGACGCCGGGATCCTGCTGCTTGCCGACCTTGATCGACGCCGCCGCCGAACTCAGGTCGGCGACCAGCCGGTCGAAGATCTTCGCGCCGGCGTACAGCCGGCAGGCAGCCGTGCAGTCCTGGCCGGCGTTGTAGAAGCCGAAGGTCCTCACGCCCGAGACGACCGACTCGAGGTCGGCGTCGTCGAAGACGATCACCGGCGCCTTGCCGCCGAGCTCCAGGTGGGTCCGCTTGATGCCCTTCGACGCGGCCTTGAGGATCTTCTCGCCCGTCGACACGTCGCCGGTCAGCGACACCATGCGCACGCGCGGATGACCGACCAGCGGCGCGCCGACGGTCTCGCCGCGGCCCGTGATCACGTTGACGACGCCGGCGGGGAAGATCTCGGCGAGCGTTTCGGCGAGCTTGAGCGCGGTCAGCGGCGTCTGCTCGGAGGGCTTGAGGATGACGGTGTTGCCGGCGGCGAGCGCGGGCGCAAGCTTCCAGGCCGCCATCATCAGCGGGTAGTTCCACGGCGCGATGGACGCCACCACGCCGATCGGGTCGCGACGGATCATGCTGGTAAAGCCGGCAAGGTACTCACCGGCCACCGCCCCGTGCTGGGTTCGGCAGGCCCCCGCGAAGAAG
>DATHZW010000158.1:0-2439 GCA_035458405.1 Steroidobacteraceae bacterium
ATGAATTTGCGGCGCGTGGTACCGCGCGTGAACCACTCCCTGTGTGGTGCTTGGGCGTCGAACGGCCGTGGGCCGGGGTCGAGCCCGAAAGCACCGGTTCAACCATGTCTAGTGGAAGGAAAAGTTCTTCAATCTTAGCTTGATATTGAGAGCGAGAACGGTGACAATCCCATGGCCTCTTGGCTTTTGGGCGATCGACCTGGTCGGCCTCACGGCGTGGCCTGATCGAAGGCCGTGGAGGGGGACGGCGATATGAACAAGCGGATCGTTTCGATCTCCACCTTGGCCCTCATCGGCGCCGGGCTCGCGCTGATCATCTCGATCCTCCCCTACCTTTGCCCTGTCTGGGCCGAGAAGCGCGCCGGCGGCATCGATGACAAAGAAGCCGCGACGCTTTCCGCGGCCCTGTCGAAACAGTCCCTCCGCCTGGCCGAGGTCGAGCAAAAGGTCTCGCGATTGGAAGGGCAGGCCATGGGGGCCACCGCTCCCATCAGTACCACACCCGCCTTCGAACCCTACGTCTGGGTACAACTCTATCCCGACTCGATGCTGGAGAAGGGCGAATGGAAGACCCTGGGCTCGGGCGACATGATCGCCCGCGCCATCGTCGACGCCGGCCAAGCCTGTCCGACCATAACGATCGATGGCCGGGCCGTCGCCTTGGTCCCGCGCGAGGTCATCTATCCGGTGTCGTTTCCCGTCACGCTTTGCGAGACGCCCGAGGCCTTCTCTGGCTCGTTGGCGGTCAAGCTCGGCAATGGGGATTCCCTTTCATGGTCCCAGGCCCCAAAGAACATCCTGATTATCGGTGACACCGGCTGCCGGATCACCCACTCTATGCGGTCGTGTCCCCTGGCGTGGTGTAGGAGCTGTGGGTAACCGGCTTGCCGTAGCGACCGCCGAGAGTCAGGCCTAGGCAAGCCGGTTACCCACAGCGGGCGGCCATCGCGGTTTCCGGTGTAGGGTTGGGCTATCGCAAACACAACCTGAAACCGAGGAAGACCACGATGACCGATGACATGATGGCCCTTCGCACGCTGTTGGAAAAGAGTTCTGACGCCGAGCTTCTGCGCGAGATGATCGGCTTCACCGCCCAGCGGCTGATGGAACTGGAGGTGCAAGGCCTGACGGGCGCCGGCCACGGCGAGCGCTCCCGCGATCGGATCACCTACCGCAATGGCTATCGCGACCGGGTCTGGGAGACCCGGGCCGGGACCGTCGAGCTGAAGATCCCCAAGATCAGGAAAGGCTCCTACTTCCCGGGGTTCCTGGAGCCCCGGCGGATGGCCGAGAAGGCGCTCGCCGCGGTCATCCAGGAGGCCTACGTCCAGGGCGTCTCGACCCGCTCGGTCGATGACCTGGTCCAGGCCATGGGCATGTCCGGCATCTCCAAGAGCCAGGTCTCGCGGCTCTGCGCGGAGATCGACGACAAGATCCGCAGCTTCCTCGAGCGGCCCCTGGAGGGCGAGTGGCCCTACCTCTGGCTGGACGCCACCTACGTGAAGATGCGCCACGCCGGGCGCGTCGTCTCGGTGGCGGTGATCATCGCCGTGGCGGTCAATGCCCAGGGCCGGCGCGAGGTCCTGGGCATGGCCATCGGCGCCTCGGAGGCCGAGACCTTCTGGACCGAGTTCCTGCGCTCCCTCGCCGGACGCGGCTTAAGCGGCGTCAAGCTGGTGGTCTCCGACGACCACAAGGGCCTCAAGGCCGCCGCCGCACGGGTCCTTGGCGCCACTTGGCAGCGCTGCCGGGTGCATTTCATGCGCAACCTGCTGGCCCATGCCGGCAAGCAGGGCCGGCGCGTGGTCTCGGCCTTCGTCGCCACCGCCTTCGCCCAGGAAAATGCCGAGGCCGCCAAGACCCAGTGGCGCCAAGTGGCCGACCAGCTCCGCCCCAAGGCGCCCAAGCTGGCCAACCTCATGGACGCGGCCGAGCCCGACGTCCTGGCCTACATGACCTTCCCCAAGGAGCACCGAACCAAGCTCCACTCGACCAATCCGCTGGAGCGCCTCAACGGCGAGATCAAGCGCCGCACCAATGTCGTCGGCATCTTCCCCAACGAGGCCTCCGTGATCCGCCTGATCGGCGCCATCCTCCTCGAGCAGAACGACGAATGGGCCGTCCAGAGAGCCCGCTACATGACCCTGGAAACCATCGCCCCGCTGAGCGACAATGCCCCCATCGAGCTGCCTCCCGCGGCAGCTTGAACGAGCCGGCTCAACCCGCCGGATACCGTCGGGCGCCCGCCGCTCTTACACCATCTCCCGGGACACGATCCAGTTTGAAAGATTCGGCAACAAACGAATTATCGAAATACTCTCTTGCAATTTGCATCCGATGGAATGCCGATACACTGAAAGGCAACTTTTTTCTCTGGCTCAGGGCCTTCGGCAGATAGCGATCGGCTATACGGCGTATGACCCACTTGTCTCGCATGAA
>DATHZW010000159.1:0-3027 GCA_035458405.1 Steroidobacteraceae bacterium
ATCCTGTTCGGCGCGCTGCATCGCCTCCTGGTCGAGCTCAGGCAGCCTGTCGGTGGGATCCGAGTCGTCGTCTGGCGTAAGCGAAGCGCCGCGTAGGTTCATTGCCGGTCACTGTAGATGAGCGTTGTGCATTATCGGCAGGCGCCACAGGCCGTTCCATGGGGCGGTTCTCAGAAAGGTGTTGGCTGCCGTGGCTCCGGTACGGCGACAGCGGCGGGAAGCCACGCTGACACCGACCCGGTATGAGGGCGGGCCTGAACCCTTTCGCTTCGAAATCGCTCAGTTCGCCTGCCGCGGCGGCGGTCCGATCCGGTACTGGTAACGCGCCGTGCCGAAGCTGACGGTGTCGCCGTCCTTGAGCGCCGCGCGCTGGACCCGCTTGCCGTTGACGAAGACGCCGTTGGTACTCGAGGCATCCTCGACGAAGGCTTCACCCTCTTCGAGCGACAGGATGCCGTGCAGCCGGCTGACGGTCGCGTCGGCCAAACGCAAGGACGCCTCGGCGCCACGCCCCACGTACATCCTGGGCCGAGTCAATTCGTGTACATCGTCTCGCTCGGGCTCCAGCGCGATCAGGTAACGACGCAAGGCCGGCGGCGACTGAGCGCGCTCCGCTTTCGTCCGGGCCCTGGTCCGCTCGAGCATCTGCCGCCGGCGGTCGAGCTGCGCATCGCGCAAGACCCTCGCCTGGGCGGCGGTCCGTTCCTGCGCCGGGGGCGGCCCGGGCGCCCGGTCGATGGCCACCGTCGACACCTCCGTGCCGGGCTCGCCGGCGAAGGCCGCCGCCTGCGCCGTTGCTTCATGACCCCGGCCGAGCAGGTTCCCCAGGTTCCAGCGCCGCCCCTTCGTATCGTCGCGGTCAGCTCCGGGTCTCGGGGCCAGGCGCCGGGCCAGGAAGCCGCGCAGTCGCAGGCACTCCTGGCGAAGTTCCTCGGCCTCCGCCTTCGCCACGGCGACTGCCCGGCCGCGCTCCTCGAGACGTTCCTTCAACCGCGCGACCGTGTCGGCTTCATCGCGGACCGTGTGCGCACCCACGTGGCCCGCCACCGGAGTCGGCCCGTCCTGCGTCCTGAGTTGCGCCCTCAGCCCGCTGCACTCCAGGGTGAGCGAGGCGATCTGGGCAACCTGCTCCGACAGCTCGGACTCGAGCGCCGCCACCGTTTCCCGGGAAACGGCCAGTTCGCCCTGCAGCAGGCGCTCCCGGGCCGCAGCCGCATCGCGCAGCTGCGCAAGGTCGGCGGCCAACTGCAGCTCCTCGCGCTCGAGATCCGCAACCTGCCGGATCGCCCGCTGGATCTGTTCCTGGTGCGCCCCCTCGTCGGGCTCCAGCGCAAGATCGTCCCGGTCGTCGAGGACCGGGCTGCGTTGCCGCGGGAGCGTGGGCACGACTTCCCATCCGAGCCCGCCGATGGATCCAGCGTCCGGCGAGCCGAGTTCGATGCTCTCGATATCGATCGACTCGTGGACCTCGATACCGGCCCGGCCGGCATCGTCGATTGCCAGCGCATTCTCCAGGTTCTCGTCGCGCCCGACCATTGTGTCGTCGTTCATCGCCCTATCCCCGCGGGCTGCACAGCCGGTCCGTCGTCGCGGACCTGGCTGCATTATATTTCCGGCCTGGCCGGAAGATTCATATGAACACAGTCTCGCACCAAGGGCACGCGCCAAGCACGCGAAGTAACATAACTTGAGCATTGGCTTCGAGGCCGGACCGACCGGGGATTCCATGCGCAGCGTCTGGTTGCTGGCGATGACACAGGCGCTGTGCAATTCCGGGACCTTCCTGGTCGTTCTGCTCGGCGGCATCCTCGGATCGCAGCTTGCGCCCAGGCCGGCGCTGGCCACCCTGCCCTTGTCGGTGATGATCATCGGCCTTGCCCTGACGACCTTCCCCGCGGCATTGATCATGCAACGACTGGGACGCCGCCCGGTATTTCAGGCGACCGCGCTGGTTGCCGCCGGCGCGGCGGTACTGGGGGCGCAGGCGATTCGCGCAGACAGCTTCGGCCTGTTCTGCCTCGCCACGTTCCTGCTCGGCACGACCAACGCCGTGGTGATGCAGTACCGGTTCGCAGCCGCGGAGCACGTGGCGCCGGAACTGGCGGGACGCGCCGTGGCCACGGTCATGGTCGGCGCCCTCGTCGCGGCGTGGCTCGGACCCGAGATCGCCATCCTGGGAGCCGACCTCGTGGCCAACGCGCACTACGCGGGTTCCTTCTATTGCGCCGCCGCGTTGTTCGTTGCGGCCGCGCTGCTGCTGTCGGCCCTGCCGCGCCGCGGCGGCGCCCTCGGGAGGATCGGCGGGCCCGCACGTCCACTGGGCGAGGTGGCACGGCAGCCCGAATTCAAGGTGGCGGTCCTCGCCGGCGTGGTGGCCTACGCCGTCATGAGCTTCATCATGACGGCGACGCCCGTGTCGATGCACGTGATGGACCACCTGAGCGAGCAGGACACGAAGTGGGTGATACAAAGTCACCTGCTGGCGATGTACCTGCCGGCGCTGGTCAGCGGCCGGATCGTCGTGCGCCTCGGCGTCCACCCGACGATGCTGATCGGCACCTTGACCATGTGCGGCTGCGTGGCGATTGCGTTGCTCGGCGGACACGAGGTCGTGCACTACTGGTGGGCCATGGTGCTGCTCGGCATCGGCTGGAACCTGCTGTTCGTCGCGGGCACGGCGATGCTGACGCAGACCTATCGCCCCTCGGAACGCTTTCGCGCGCAGGCCGTCAACGAGCTCACGGTCTTCGGTTCCCAGGCGACCGCGTCGTTGCTGGCGGGCGTTGCGCTGGCATACATCGGCTGGGAGCGCCTGAACCTGGTCAGCCTGCCGCTGCTGCTGACGATGCTGGCCGCCGTGTTGTGGCTGATGTTGCGGCGGAAGAAAGAGGTGCCGGGCATCCAGGAGGTGCCAGGCAGTGAAGAGGTGTCAGGCACTGAAGAGGTGTCAGGCACCTGAAAGGTGCCAGACACCGCTGCCAGACACCGCTGCCAGACACCGTGCCGGCGTGGGCGAGGCTTCCCCTG
>DATHZW010000160.1:0-13503 GCA_035458405.1 Steroidobacteraceae bacterium
GGCCCGGCAGCGCCAGCGGCAGCACGACCTGGCGGAAGGTCTGCCCGGGGCGCGCGCCGAGGTCCGCGGAGGCCTGCAGCAACGACTCGGGCA
This sequence comes from Steroidobacteraceae bacterium, assembly GCA_035458405.1. Classification (GTDB taxonomy): domain Bacteria; phylum Pseudomonadota; class Gammaproteobacteria; order Steroidobacterales; family Steroidobacteraceae; genus SG8-30. The sequence continues at coordinate 94 of DATHZW010000160.1, forward strand.
CCCGCTCCAGCGCCGCGGCCAGCGGCAGGATCATGAACGGCAGCCACATGTAGACGAACACGACGAACATGCCGAGGTAGGACGAGGCGAGCGACGGGCCGCCGACCACCGGCGTGGCCAGGGCGTGCTCCAGGGCGGGTGTCAGCCCGGCCTGGTCGACGAACCAGGACAGGATGCCCTGCTTGGCCAGCATCAGGCGCCAGGCATAGACCTTCACCAGGTAGCTGGTCCACATGGGCATCATGACACCCACGTAGAAGAAGGCTTTCATGCGCCCGCTGGCGTAGCGGGCCATGTAGTTGGCGACCGGGAAGGCGATCACCGCGGCGGCCAGGGTGACCGCTATCGCCATCGCGAGCGTCCTGAGGATGATGTCGACGTTCGCCGGGTGACTGAGCAGCTGGCCGTAGGTCGCCAGCGTGAATTCCGGGACGATGCGCGCCGTGAACTCGTCGATCGCATAGAAACTCTGCATCAGCAGGGCGAACAGCGAGCCGAGATAGACGATGCCGAGCCACAGCAGCGGCGGCAGCAGCAGCAGCGCGACGTAGAAACCGCGCCTGCCGTAGAGAGTTGCGGAGACAGCGCGGAGCATGGGGTTCAGGCGTCCGCCAGCGCCACCAGGCTGTCCGGCGACCAGGCAAGCCGCACGCGGGACCCGGCCTTGATGCCGCGGTCCTGCATGCCGGATTCGGGACAGGCCGCCGTCAGCGTCGGACCGGCATCCAGGCGAACCAGCCAGCGGCTGGTGGCGCCGTGGTACTGCACGTCCTCGAGCACGCCCTCGCCGCCGAGGCTCCCTTCCGGTGCCGCGCGATCCGCCGTCAGCACCTCGATGAGCTCCGGCCGGATGGCGAACGCCTGGGCCAGGCCGGTGAGGCGGGTGGCGGCATCGGCCGCGACGACGTTGGCACTGCCGACGAAGCGGGCGACGAAGGCCGTCTTCGGCCGCACGTAGAGGCCGCGTGGGGTGTCGAGCTGCTCGATCCGGCCCTCGCGGAACACGGCGATGCGGTCCGCCATGCTCAGCGCCTCGCCCTGGTCGTGGGTCACGTAGAGGAAGGTGATGCCGAGCCGCTGTTGCAGCGACTTGAGCTCGGTCTGCATCTCTTCCCGCAGCCGCAGGTCCAGCGCCCCGAGCGGCTCGTCCAGCAACAGGACCTTGGGCCGGTTGACCAGCGCCCGGGCCAGCGCCACGCGCTGTTTCTGGCCGCCCGACAGCTGGGACGGCGACCTTTCGGCCAGCGTCTCCAGGCGGACGAGTTCCAGTATTTCGAGCGCCAGCTTGCGGCGCTCGGCGGGCTTGACGCCGCGCACCTTCGGCCCGTAGGCGACGTTCTCGGCCACCGTCATGTGCGGGAACAGCGCGTAGTCCTGGAATACGGTGTTGACGCTGCGGTCGAAGGGCGGGGTCCCGGTGACGTCCACGCCCTCCAGCAGCACCCGCCCGCGGGTCGGCCGGTCGAAGCCCGCCACCAGCCGCAGGCAGGTGGTCTTGCCGGAGCCGGAGGGCCCGAGCAGCGCAAAGAACTCGCCGGGCGTGACGGCAAGCGAGACGTCGTCGAGCGCCAGCACGGGGCCAAAGGCCCGGCTGACAGCTTCCAGTTCGATGGCTGTGGTCACGGTTGGCGCGGGGCGCGCCGTCGCGCGCCCCGCGGGCCTCCCTACTTCAGGCGCTGCGCCTCAGCGTCCGCCCATGATCGCTACGTAGTCGGTGCTCCAGCGGCTGTACGGCACGCATTCACCGCCGGCACAGGCGGCTTCCGGAGTCCGCCAGAACCAGATCTTCTCGAAGTTCCCGAAGCCGTTGGTCTCGCAGCCCTCGGGACCGAGCAGCTCGTTGCCCTCGCAGGCGGCCGGCACGGCCGGGTTCGAGCCGAACCACGCGGCGACGTCGCCCTGCGCCTTCGGGTTGATGGACCATTCCATCCATTCATAGGCGCAGTTCGGGTGGGCGGCGGTCGCACTCATCATGGTCGTGTCCGCCCAGCCCGTGGCGCCTTCCGTCGGCACGGTGCTGGCGATCGGCTGGCCGTTCGCCACCAGGGTATTGACCTGGAAAGGCCAGGAGCCTGAGGCCACCACGCCCTCGGTGGTGAAGTCCTGCACCTGCACGTTGGCGTCGTGCCAGTAACGCTGCACCAGCGGGTGCTGCTGGCGCAGCAGGTCCAGGGTCGCCGCGTACTGGGCCTCGTTCAGCGCATAGGGGTCGGTGATGCCGAGTTCGGGTTTCGCCGCCATGAGGTAGACCGCCGCGTCGGCGATGTAGATCGCGCCGTCGTAGGCCTGCACGCGTCCCTTGTTCGGCTTGCCGTCGGCCAGGTCCATCGACTCGAAGACCACCGCCCAGGACGTCGGCGCTTCCTTGAAGGCCGCGGTGTTGTACATCAGGACGTTGGGGCCCCACTGGTACGGCACGCCGTAATGCTTGCCGTCGATGTAGTGCCACGAGGCCTGTTGCAGGCGCGCGTCGACCGTCGAGTAACTGGGCACGCGGGCGATGTCGATGGGCTGCACGGTGTTGCCGCGGATCAGGCGCACGGACGCGTCGCCCGAGGCCGTGACGAGGTCGTAGCCGCCCTGGGTCATCAGGGAGACCATCTCGTCGGAGGTGCCGGCGGTCTTGACGTTGACCTTGCAGCCGGTCTTGGCCTCGAACCCGGTCACCCAGTCGTAGGCCGCGTCGGTCTCGCCCCGTTCGATGTACCCGGGCCAGGCCACGATGTCGACCTGGCCCTCGAGGGTCAGCGTGGGAGCCGGGGCCTCGGTCTCCTTCTTCCCCTGGCAGCCCGCGAGTGCAAGCGCGAGGCCTGCCGAAACGGCCGTGAGGCGGCCCAACTTGCCGGAAAGACTGGTATTCATGTATTCGCTCCCTGGCGGATAGCTATCTGACTGACGGAGTTCTGGCGCCGGAAGGCGCATCCATTAATTGTATGCTCCCGGGGGCCCGACCGGAACCCGGCGCGACTCGGGGCGGTCTATATGGCAGTCTTCCGCCCCGGGGCGGTTTCAGGGCACCAGGGCCGCGGATTCACCATGCTGGACTCGATCAAGACCTTCTTCCAGCGGCACATGGCGGCCGGGGCTGCCGACAGCCCGGAGGCTGCCGGGCGGCGTGCCCGCCTCGCCGCGGCCGCGCTGCTCGTCGAGGTCGTCCGCTCGGACAGCGAGTTCTCCGAGGTCGAGCGTGCCGCGGTCATGGCGGCCGCGCGCCGCAAGTTCGGCCTCGACGAAGCCGAGTCGAGGCAGCTCATCGAGCTGGCGGAGGCCGAGGCGGCAGATGCCCACGACCTGTACCAGTTCACGAAGCAGGTCAACGCGGCCTTCACGCCGGAGCAGAAGGTCCGGCTCATCGAGGAACTCTGGCGGGTGGCCTGGTCCGACGACGCGCTGCACCGCTACGAGGAACACCTGATCCGCAAGGTGGCCGACCTGATCTACGTCTCGCACTCGGCGTTCATCGCCGCGAAGCTGCGGGTCCAGGACGCCCGGGCGCGCTGATTCGCGGGGCTTCCGCCCGGCTGGCCGGGAAACGCCGGCGGCGATCCCGGGCCGGTGGCAGAATCGCGGGACACTCGGCATCCAGTCAAGGGGATGAAAAATGGCCTGGGTCGAACTGATCACCGTGCTGGCATTGCTGCAGTTCGTCTTCTTTGTCGCGCGGGTGGGCAAGGCGCGGGGCGACTATGGCGTCAAGGCGCCTGCGGTCGCCGGGCACGAGATGTTCGAGCGCTATTACCGCGTGCAGATGAACACGCTGGAGCAGCTGGCGCTGTTCCTGCCGGCGCTGTGGCTGGGCTCCCGCTACCTCGACCCGCGGTGGGCGGCGGCGGTCGGCGCCGTCTACCTGGTCGGCCGGATGCTCTATTACCGAGCGTACATCGCCGACCCGGCGAAACGGGGTATGGGATTTTCCCTCAGCGTGTTTCCCTCGGTGGCGCTGCTGGTCGTCGCGCTGGTCGGCATCATCCGGGGGATGGCGGCCGGCTGACCGGCCCGAGCCGGCGTCAGAGCCGGTCGATCAGCCAGCCCGGGAAGACCGTCAGCAGGATGACGGGGAGCAGGCAGACCAGGCTCGCGGCGAAGACCGCGGCCCGTGGCGGCGCCTCCGCGGACGGCTCGCCCGCGCTCATGAACATGTACTGGATCACGCGCAGGTAGAAGTAGATGCCCAGGTAGCTGCCGATCAGGCCAGCGACCGCCCAGCCCGTGTAACCGGCGTCGATGACGTTGCGGAAGATCAGGAACTTGGCCACGAAGCCCGGAAACGGCGGGATCCCGGCCAGCGACAGCATGGCGGCGGCGATCAGGATGGCCGAGTAGGGGCTGCGGTGGAAGAGTCCCTTGAGGTTGTCCATCCGGTCGCGCGCCGCATCCTCGCCCGCGGGCAGGCAGACGAAGGCCAGCAGGTTCATCAGGCCGTAGGCAATGACGTAGAAGACGACCGCCTCGTAGCGGCCCGGCTCCGCGCCCAGGAAGGCGAAGAACAGGTAGCCGGCGTGGGCGATCGAGGAGTAGGCGATCATGCGCCTGAAGCTCTCCTGCCTCATCGCCGTCAGGTTGCCCCAGACCATCGACACCAGCGGCAGGGCGGCGATCAGCACCACCAGCGACGGCGGCACGGTCACCCCGACGAACAGCCGCACCGCGGCCAGCAGGACGGCCGCCTTGATGACGGTCGCCATGAACGCGGTCACCGGCACGCTGGCCGCCTCGTAGGCGTCCGGAGCCCAGCCGTGGAACGGGACGACGGCGGCCTTCAGGTAGAAGGCGAGCAGCACGAGCACGACCGCGGCGCGGGCCAGCGGGTCGCCCATGGCGACCGCCTCGGCAAACGCGGCCAGCTGGAACGAGCCGGTCGCGCCGAAGGTGAAGGAGATGCCCAGCAGCAGGGTCGCGGTGCCCGCGCCGCCCACGATCAGGTACTTCAGCGCGCCCTCGACGCTTTCCGGCCGGCCCATGGCCAGCAGCACCAGCGCGTAGACCGGCAGCGACATCAGTTCTATGCCGAGGAACAGCGTCAGGAAGCTGTCGGACGAGAACAGCAGGCAGGCGCCGTATACCGACGACAGCAGCAGGATCGAGAACCGCGGGCCGCGGAATTCGCCGCCGGCGATGAGGATCACCGGAATCGTCAGGCCGATGACCACGGCCTTGGCGAGCGAGGCGGTCGGGTCGACCGAGAACTGGCCCGGGAAGGGCGAACCCGCATAGTCGCCCAGGTACAGGCGGGCCGCGGCGAAGGCGGCCGCGAACGTCACCACGAGCGTCACGGGCAGGAAGTCGCGTTCGCGGCGGGAGCCGATCTCCAGCACCAGCAGCAACAGGATGCCGAGCAGCAGGATGTGCTCCGGCAGCATCGAGATCAGCACGGTCTGTGTGTTCATGGCGTGTTCCCGCCGGCCGGTTCGTTCATGACCCATGCCTGGGCCGGTTCCGCCATGACCCGCTGCTGGTATTCGCGCGCCGCGAGTTCAGTCTTGTCCATGAACGAGCCGGGGAACAGGCCGAGCCAGAACACCGCGACCACGATCAGTGCCAGGATCGTCTTCTCGCGCAGGTCCAGGTCCACCAGCGGCTGGTGCGGCGCGCGGCTCTCGCCGAACAGGAAGCGCTGGGCCAGCCGCAGCATGTACAGGGCGCCGAGCACGACGCCGAGCACCGCGGTGCAGGCCAGCACCAGCGGCCAGCTGACGCCGGCCGCGTGCAGCGGCCAGGCGGCGTTGAACGCGCCCATCAGCACCAGGAACTCGCCGGTGAAGCCGCTGGTGGTCGGCAGGCCGACTGCCGCCAGCGTCAGGATCATGAAGAACACCGAGTACACGGGCAGCAGCTTCGCCAGTCCGCCGTAGGCGGCCAGGTCGCGGCTGTGGCAGCGCTCGTAGATCATGCCGACCATGAGGAACAGGCCGCCGGCGGTCAGGCCGTGGCTGACCATCTGGATGATGGCGCCCTGGATGCCGATCAGGTCGAGGCTGGCGAGGCCGAGCATCACGTAGCCGAGGTGGCTGATCGACGAGTAGGCGATGATCTTCTTGATGTCGTCCTGGACCAGCGCCAGGCAGGCGCCGTAGACGATGCTTACCACGGCCAGGACCATCACGACCGGCGTGTAGACCGCCGTCGCGCCGGGGAACAGCGGGAAACCCAGCTTGATGAAGCCGTAGGTGCCCATCTTCAGCAGCACGCCGGCGAGGATCACGGAACCCGCCGTCGGCGCCTCGACGTGCGCGTCCGGCAACCAGGTGTGCAGGGGTACGACAGGCACCTTGATCGCGAAGGACAGGGCGAAGGCGCCGAACAGCAGCACCTGCGCGTCGAGCGGCAGCGTGGTGTCGTAGAGGTCCGTGAAGGCGAAGGACGTGATGCCGGTCTGCGTCTTCAGGGAGTAGACCAGGTAGATCACCGCGGCGAGCATCAGGATGCTGCCGAAGGCCGTGTACAGCACGAACTTGAGGGTCGCGTAGATGCGGCGCTCGCCGCCCCAGATGCCGATGATCAGGAACATCGGGATCAGCATCGTTTCCCAGAACACGTAGAACAGGAACAGGTCCTGGGCGATGAAGGTGCCCAGCATCGCGAACTGGATGAAGAACACCATCGAGTAGAACAGCTTGACGTCCTTCTTGATGGCGCTGAAGGCGCCGGCCACGACCAGCGGCCCGAGGAAGGCGGTCAGCAGCACGAGCAGCAGGTTCAGGCCGTCGAGCCCGACGTGGTAGTACACGCCCCAGTCCGCGATCCACGGCAGGCGCGTCTCGAACTGCAGTCCCGGCGTGGCGGCGTCGAACTGCAGGTACAGCCAGAGCGTCAGCAGGAACTGCAGGATCATGACGGCGAGCGAAATCCCGCGCATCAGGTCCTCGCGCGGCTTCGGCGTCAGCAGCAGCAGGCCGATGCCGAGCATCGGGAGGAACAGCACCCAGTTCAGCATGACGGCCTCAGACATGGCCCCAACTCCATGCCAGGCAGGCGAAGATGCCTGCCAGCACCAGCCAGACGTACAGGTGCAGGCTGCCGGTCTGCACCCTGCCCAGCACGCCCGCGGTCAGGCGCGCCAGTCCCGTCAAGCCGTGCAGGCTGCCGTCGATCAGCACCCGGTCACCGAGCCGCAGGAAGATCCGATCCGATATCCACACGAGCGGCCGGCCGATCACGGCCTCGTAGAGCTCGTCGACGTAGTACTTGCCGGACAGTACCCGGTGCAGGCCCTTGAAGCGTTCCTGCATGCGCGCGGCCCGGGAGCCGTCGCCGCCGTAGAGGAATGCGGCAGCGGCCAGCCCGGCCAGCGCGATCACCACCGAGGCGACGATGAGCGGCGTTTCGAAGTGGTGCAGGTGCCCGGACACGGCCGGCAGCGGCAGCTGCGGCTCGAGGAAGTGCGGGATGGACAGGAAACCTCCAATGGCCGAAAGCACCGCCAGGACCACCAGCACGCCGGTCATCGACACCGGCGACTCGTGCACGTGATGGGCGGTGTGCTCGTCCATCCGCGGCTTGCCGAAGAACGTCAGCCACAGCAGCCGGAACATGTAGAACGAGGTCAGCAGCGCCGTGAGGCTGGCCAGCGCCCACAGCCAGGTCTGGCCGCCGGCCTCGCTGGCGAAGGCAAACCAGAGGATCTCGTCCTTGGAGAAGAACCCGGCGAGCGGCGGCAGGCCGGCGATCGCGGCGGTGGCGACGGCGAAGGTGCCGAAAGTCCAGGGAATCTTCCTGTACAGGCCGCCCATCTTGCGGACGTCCTGCTCGCCACCCATGGCGTGGATGACGCTGCCGGCGCCGAGGAACAGGCAGGCCTTGAAGAAGGCGTGCGTGTAGAGGTGGAACACCGCGACCCCGTAGGCCCCGACGCCCAGTGCCAGGAACATGAAGCCGAGCTGGGAAATGGTCGAGTACGCCAGGACCTTCTTGATGTCGGTCTGCACCACGGCAATGGTTGCCGCGAAGAAGGCGGTCAGCACGCCGATCACCGCGATGACCTCGGAGGCCTCCGGCGCGTGCATGTAGACGCCCGACAGCCGCGCGACGAGGTAGACGCCGGCCGTGACCATCGTCGCGGCATGGATCAGTGCCGAGACCGGGGTCGGGCCGGCCATCGCGTCGGGCAGCCAGACGTGCAGCGGGATCTGCGCCGACTTGCCGGTCGCGCCGATGAACAGCAGCACGCCGATCAGGCTGGCCGACACCGCCGGGAGCACGGGGCCCGCGAAAGCGGCGTTGACCTCGTCCATCTCCAGCGTGCCCAGGGTCGAGTAGATGACGAACATCCCGAGCAGGAACCCCGCGTCGCCGATGCGGTTGGTGATGAAGGCCTTCTTGCCGGCGGCCGCCTTCACCGAGTCCTCGAACCAGAAGCCGATCAGCAGGTAGGAAGCCAGGCCCACGCCCTCCCAGCCGACGAACAGCACCAGCAGCGACCGGCCCAGGACCAGCAGCAGCATGAAGAAGAGGAACAGGTTCAGGTAGGCGAAGTAACGCGCGTAGCTGGCGTCCTCCTTCATGTAGCCGGTCGAGTAGACGTGGATCAGCGAGCCCACGCCGGTGACGATCAGCACCATCACCGAGCTCAGCCGGTCCAGGTAGAAGGTGATCTCGAAGGCGAAGTCGCCGATCAGGGCCCAGCGGAAGGCGGTCTCGACCAGCGGCGCGCCCGCGGCCTGGAACGACTGGAACGCGGCGATCGCGGTCGCGAAGGCCAGGATCGGCAGCCCGCAGCCCACGGCGCTGACGAACGCCTTGCCCAGGCGGTTGCCCAGCAGGCCGTTGAGCAGGAAGCCCAGCAGCGGGAGAAGTACGATCAGGGTCAGCAACTGAATCACCTCTTGCTACCCCTTTAGGTCCGAGAACGCGTCTGCATCGAGCGTGTGCTTGCGCCGCGCCAGCAGCAGGACGATCGGTACCGCGATGGCGATCTCGGCCGCGGCCACGACGAAGACCAGGAAGACCAGCACCGCGCCGGTCGTCGATGCCGCCTGCTGGGACAGGGTCACCAGGCTGAGGATCACGCCGTTGAGCATCAACTCCATGCACATGAGCATGACCAGCAGGTTTCGCCGCACGATCACGCCGACCAGGCCGAGACAGAACAGCACGGTCGAAAGCGACAGCAGCAGCTGGGTGTTATTCATGGTTGCCCCGCCGCGCCTTGAGGATGGCGATCGCCGCGACCACGGCCGCCAGCAGCAGCACCGAGGTCAGCTCGAAGTAGAGCCAGAACTCGTTGAGGAACGCCGCCGAGAAAGGCTGGACGTCGAACGCGGTCGTGGCCGGCGGCGTACCCGCCTCCAGCTGCGAATTGCCGATGGCGTGGAAGAAGGTCCAGGCCAGCACGGCCAGGCCGGCGATACCCGGCAGCAGGTAGCCGGCGTAGCGGCGCGTGAACGACGGGTCGCGGACGTCGAGCAGCATGATCGCGTAGACCATGAACACCATCACCGCGCCGACGTAGATCAGCACCTGGAACACGGCGATGACGTGGACGCCGAGCATCGCGTAGATGCCGGCCAGCGACAGCATGCTGGCGATCAGTGCCAGCGCCACACGCATCGGATGACGCAGCACGAGCATCAGCGCGCCGCCGGCGAGCGCCGCGAGCGCGAAGAACCAAAGCAGTGCCTGCTCCATTACGGCGTACCTCCGTCCCGCCCGCCCGCCTTCGGGGGGTAGGGCTTGGCGACGTCGGCCTGCGGCATCCAGCTGAGCAGCTCATCGCGCTTGAACCACATGTCGCCCCGGTCGCTGCCGGGCAGGTCGGGCACGACCTTCACCATGCGGATCGCGTCCTCGGGGCAGGCCTCGACGCAGAAGCCGCAGAACACGCACCGCGAATAGTCGATCTCGAAGCGCGAGGCGTACTTCGGGTGCGCCGCGTCCTCGGGATCGAAGCCGGCCTCGATCTCGATGCACTTGGCCGGGCAGACCGTGGCGCACATGTTGCAGGCGATGCACTGCGGGCGCCCGTCGGGGCGCTGCGTGAGGATGTGCTTGCCGCGGTTGTGGGCGGCGTAGTCGGCGCGGGTTTCCTCGGGATAGTAGGTGGTCAGCGCGCCCTTGCGGCCGGTGAGCCAGCGACCCATGTTGCGCAGGAACACGCCGCCGGTGATCGACAGGCCGCGGATGATCTCGAACAGGTAGAAGCTCTCCCACCAGTTCAGCTCGGGCTCGTTCCAGTAGACGCGGCGCTGGAAAGGCTTGCGGTTCATGCGCCGGCTCCCCGGATCGCCCAGACGGCGACGACTGTGACCAACAGGTTGGCGAGCGCCCATGGCAGCATGAACTTCCAGGCGAAGCGCAGCAGCTGGTCGTAGCGGAAGCGCGGCAGCGACCAGCGCACCAGGATCTGGAAGCTGCAGAGCACGAAGACTTTGCCCAGGAACACCAGAAGTTGCGTCACCACCACGGCCCCGTGGCTCATGGCGATGAAGTGGCCGCCCGGCAGCGTGAAGCCCGCGTCCGACATGTACGGCAGGTTGTAGCCGCCGAGGAACAGCGTGGTGAACAGGGCCGCTATGATCGCGATCTCGATGAACTCCGCGAACATGAACAGGCCCATCTTCATGGCGCTGTATTCGGTGAAGTAGCCGGAGATCAGCTCCGACTCCGCTTCAGGCAGGTCGAAGGGAATGCGCCGGTTTTCCGCCTGCGCGGCCACCATGAAGAGCACCGCGCCGAAGGGCTGGTAGAAGATTCCCCAGGCGGGCAGGATCCCGAGCAGCACGCCGGACTGCTGCCTGACGATCTCTCCCAGGTCGACGCTGCCGTAGATCAGGATGAGCCCGACCACCGTCAGGCCCATGACGACCTCGTAGGAAACCATCTGCGAGGCGGAGCGGATCGCGCCGAGCATGGAGAACTTGTTGTTCGACGACCAGCCGGCCAGCATGCTGCCGATCACGGTGACCCCGCCGAAGGCGAACACCACGAGCAGGCCGGCATTGAGGTCGGCGATCTGCATCGGATAGCTGCGGTCGCCGAACCACTCGACGATGCCCGGGAAGCCGCTGAACAGGACGGACGGCACCAGGGTCCCGCCGAAGGGAATGACCGCGAACACCAGCAGCACCGGCGTGAAGACGACCCACGGGCCGAGCGCGTAGGCGACGCGGTCGTAGGTGACCGGCCTGAAGTCCTCCTTCAGCAGCATCTTCATGCCGTCGGCGAGGCCGTGGAACAGGCCCCACCACACCAGCTTGATCTGCGTGAAGGGAATCCGCAGGTAGGCGCGGTTGGCGCCGATGCGATCCGACATCACCGCCGCCTGCTTGCGCTCGACCCAGGTCAGGATCAGGCCGAAGGTCATCAGCATGAGGACCGCAAACGCGATGTAGATGCCGCGAATGACCAGATCCTGCATCATGACGCCGCTCCCGCCAGGCCGGCGAAGATCGCCTCGGCATCGGTCACGCCCGGCGCCTTCGGGAAGCACGCCTCGAAGCCGCTGACGACTCCCTGGAAGTTGGTGTAGTGCCCCTTGCGCTCGGTCTGGATGCTGACCGGCAGGAAGACGTCGGCGTGGCCGTTCTCCGGCGCCAGGTAGGAGCCGAGCAGGATGGTCGTGGCTGCGGCAGGGATCTTCGAGAAGTCGCAGCCCTCGCCCCAGACCAGCACCAGGTCGGCGTCCGCCGGAATCGCGGCAGGCGCCGCGCCGAACAGCTCGCGGGCCCTGGCCGTGTTCGGGTTCTTGTCGGCACGGATCAGCACGTCGTCCTCGAGCACCTCGCCGGGCTCGGGCTGGTGGTCCGGCTTCACGAAGCAGGTGAAGGCGCTACCCAGGGCCGCCTTGAAGGCGTCGAGTTCCTCGTTCGAGCCCCAGCTCGAGACCAGCGCCACGGGACGCGACGCGGCCGCGATCAGGCGTCGTGCCTCGGCCATCGCCTCGGCGAGCGCAACGGGCCGGCCTTTCTGCATGGCGCCGTCGGCGCGCTTGCGCTCGAATATCTTCGCCAGGTCGCGGCCCTTGTTGCAGATCCAGGGGCCGTTCACCTCGGCGTTCTCCAGCGGGGTGACGCGGGCGATCGAGGTGTTTTCACGCGCATCCAGCGACTGCAGATGCCATTCCTGCCTGCGGTGCCAGATGTTGACGTTGCAGCCGCGTTCGCAGCCCGGGCAGACCGACGGGGTCGTCTCCAGGTACCAGACGCGCGACTTGTAGAAGAAGGAACGCGACAGCAGCGCGCCCACGGGACAGATGTCGACGACATTGTCCGAATAGGCGTCTTGCTGGAAGCTGCCGTCGGTCGACGGCCGGACCAGCGACACGTCGGCGCGCTGCTCGATGCCGAGGCCGTGCGACTTCGACACTTCGTGGGTAAAGCGGACGCAGCGCGAGCAGAGGATGCAGCGCTCGTTGTCCAGCACGATGCGGTCGGACAGGTCGTAGAACTTGGTCGAGCGGACCTTGGGGTCGCTCGACAGGGAAGGCTCGCCGTTGTACTCGTAATGATAGTCCTGCAGCACGCACTCGCCGGCCTTGTCGCAGATGCCGCAGTCGACCGGGTGATTGAGCGTGATGAACTGCAGGATGGCCTTGCGGTGCGCCTTGACCTCGTCGGACTCGGTCAGCACCCGCATGCCGGCCTTGACCGGCATGTTGCAGCCGATGTCCACGCCGCGGCCTTCCTCCTCGACCATGCAGATGCGGCAATTGCCGGCGACTGACAGGTTCGGATGCCAGCAGAAATACGGGATGTAGATGCCGTTGGCCCGGGCCACCTGCAGCACGGTCTGGTCGGCCTCGGCCTGGTACGGCTTGCCGTTGATGAAGATCTCAGGCATTGGCGACCTCGGGCAGGCACTCCAGCCGTCCGTCGTTCTTCGAGCGCTTGTGCTCGATGAAGTACTCGAACTCGTCGCGGAAGTGCTTGATGAACGCGACGGTCGCGTAGCCGGCGGCGTCGCCCAGCCCACAGATCGTCGTGCCGTCGTTGAACTTAGAAATGTGCACCAGCCGGTCGATGTCCTCGGGCCGGCCCTGGCCGGCGACGATCCGGTCGATGACGCGGTGCGCCCATCCCATGCCCTCGCGGCAGGGGGTGCACTGCCCGCAGGACTCGTGGTGGTAGAAGCGCAGCATGACCTGCAGCAGGCGGACCATGCAGGTTCCCTCGGCGATGGCGATCATGCCGCCCGATCCCAGCGACGAACCGACGTCCCAGAAGCTCTCATGGTCGAGCGTCATGCTTTCGGCGTCGTCGGCGGTCAGCACCTTCGCGTCCTGCGCGGTCAGCACCTGCGAGGAGATGCCGCCCGGGATGAGCGCCTTGAGCCTGCGGCCATGCAGCACGCCGCCGCAGTCCTCGTGCAGGAACCTGGCCCAGGGATAGCCCATCTCGACCTCGTAGGTGCCGGGCCGGTTGATGTGGCCCGAGATCGAGATCAGGCGCGTGCCCGGGCTCTTCGCCGTGCCGACCT
>DATHZW010000161.1:0-9216 GCA_035458405.1 Steroidobacteraceae bacterium
CCGCGTTGATGCGAGGTGGCTGAGATGAGCCGGTGGTTCGAAATTCACGGGTTTGCGAGCCCCACGGAGTTCGATCGCTTCGTGGAATACGTGCGCCGTGAAGTGGCCGCCGGGTATGCGGAAGAGGTCGCGATACAAGAAGACTATGGTCGGGGTGAGGTCTACGGCGGTAGCTGGTACCGCGACAGCGAGACCGGCGAGATCTGGCGGTTGGTGCCGCCAGATCCGCCGTTCCACGGCTTGTGGGAAAGGGTGTTGCTACCTGATTAGTGGTGCGACCCTCCGGATCAGCTCCCCTCTAGCGATGCCCCGACCGCCGCCAGGCGCTTCTTGCGCAGTGCCTCGCCGATCTCCTCGCCGGACAGGCCGCGGCGCTCTTCCTTGCTGAGCGTGGCGCCGAGCGCGGCGTCCAGCGCGTCGGAGAGCAGCTTGGCCTCCGGATAGGACTTGCGTTCCCAGCCGGTGCGGCCGCGGAAGTCGGCCTCGCAGGCCACCAGGAATTCGCGGAAGCGCTCGGGCCGGCGCAGCGCGTCGCAGTGCTCCAGTAATTGAAGAATGGTCGAGCCGCGCAGCTCCAGGGCGCGGTGCACCAGCCCGTGCCAGCGCGCCGTCAACTCCGCCAGGTGGCGGTAGTCGGTCGGCACGCGCAGGCGGTCCGAAAGTCCGCGCACCAGCCTGGCGCTGCGCTCCTCGTGGCCGACGTGCCTGGGCCACAGGTCCGGCGACGTCTCGCCCTTGCCGAGGTCGTGCATCAGCGCCGCGAAGCGGATCCGCGGGCTGTCCGTCAGCCTTGCCGCCTGCTGCATGACCAGCAGCATGTGCACGCCGGTGTCGACTTCCGGGTGCCAGCGCGCCGGCTGCGGCACGCCCCACAGGGCATCCAGCTCCGGGAAGATGCGCGCCAGCGCGCCGCAGTCGCGCAGCGTCGCCAGGAAGGCATCCGGGCGCGGCTCCGCCAGCGCCTTCTGCGTTTCCTGCCAGACCCGCTCGGGGACGAGCGCGTCCACCTCGCCGGATTCGACCATGGTGCGCATCAGCTCGACGGTTTCCGGGGCCACGGTGAACCCCAGTGGCGCGAAGCGGGCGGCAAAGCGCGCCACCCGCAGGATGCGCACCGGGTCTTCCGCGAACGCGTCGGAGACATGGCGCAGCAGCCTGTCCCGCAGGTCGGCCTGGCCGGCGAACGGGTCGATGAGCCGGCCGTCCTCGCCGCGCGCCATCGCGTTGATGGTCAGGTCGCGCCGCCGCAGGTCCTCCTCCAGCGTCACGTCGGGCGCGCAGTGCACCGCGAACCCGCGATAGCCCAGGCCGGTCTTGCGCTCGGTCCGTGCCAGCGCGTGCTCCTCTTGGGTCTCGGGATGCAGGAACACCGGGAAGTCGCGGCCGACGGCCCGGAATCCCAGGCGCTCGAGTTCGTCCTGGGTGGCGCCGACCACGACCCAGTCGCGTTCCTTCACGGGCAGGCCCAGCAACTCGTCCCGGACCGCCCCGCCAACCAGATAGACTTCCATGCAGTCATGTTACCGGAAGCAGGTCGTTACTCCGATGGCGCGCGTCGCGCCGTCCTGGCCGTCCTGGCCGGGCTGGTCCTGGCCGTCCTGGTCACGCCCGGCTGCTACCTGGTGCACGTCTCGGCCGGCCAGCTGGCGCTGAACGCGGCCCGCGAGCCGATCGGCGAGGTCGTTGCCAGGCCCGGCACGCCGGAGTCGCTGCGCGAGCGGCTCGACTACGTCAGCCGGGCGCGCCGCTTCGCGTCGGCGGCGCTGGCGCTGCCGGACAACGGCAGCTTCACCGGCTACGTCGAGCTCGACCGGCCCTACGTGGCCTGGAACGTCTTTGCCGCGCCGGAGTTCGGGACCGAGCCCCGGACCTGGTGCTTTCCCATCGCCGGCTGCGTGTCCTACCGCGGCTACTTCGAGGAAGGCAAGGCGCGCGATTACGCGCAAGGCCTGCGGCGCGACGGTTTCGACGTCTACGTGGCGCCGGTGGCGGCCTATTCGACGCTCGGGCACTTCGACGATCCGGTGCTGTCGACCATGCTGGCCTATGGCGACGTCGAGCTGGCGGCGTTGGTCTTCCACGAGCTGGCGCACCAGGTGGTCTACGTCCAGGACGACAGTGCGTTCAACGAGGCGTTCGCCACCACGGTCGAGCTGGAGGGCGTGCGGCGCTGGCTCGAGTCGCTGGGTCGCGAGGGCGAGCTGGCGGCATTCCGTCAGACGCGCCAGAGGGTGCTGGCCGTGGCCACGCTGATGGCCGCGACGCGCCAGCGGCTGGCCGGCGTCTATGCGTCCGGCCTGCCGCCGGAGGGGATGCGGCAGGCGAAGGCGCAGGAATTCGAGCGCCTGCGCGCCGACTACGCGGCGCTACGCTCCGGCTGGCAGGACGGCGCGAACCTCGACCGCATGATGGAGGCGGAACTGAACAACGCGCGGCTGGTGGCGGTGTCGACCTACGAGGAATGCGTGCCGGGGTTCACCCGCCTGCTGCTCGGCGTCGACGGCGACCTGCCGGCCTTCTACCGGGCGGTCAGGCGGCTGAGCGAAGAGCCCGTCGAGGCGCGCACCAAGCGACTGTGCGAGCCGGCGTCAGCGCCGGGCGCGGCGGCGGAACAGGGCGTAGCGACTGCGGCCGCCCTCCAGCCCGAGGTAGCGGGGGACGATCGCCTGCATCGCCTGGGGCTGGATTCCCAGCCGCGCGAAGCCGCTGACCGTGCAGACGCTGTCCACGCCGAGTGAGCGGTAGTTGTCGGTCGAGAACGGCTTGCCCGGGACGAAGTCCATGATCGCCGCCTGCAGCCGCGAGAGCGCGTCGGGCAGGCCGACGATGGCGCGCCGCAGGCGCAGCTCGTCGCGGATGTAGCAGACGATCTGCCGCAGCGTGAACACCTCGGGGCCGCAGAGCTGGTAGGACTCGCCGCTGGTATCGTCGTGGTCGAGCGACAGCAGCATCGCCGCAACGACGTCCTCGATCCACACCGGCGCCAGCTTCGACTCGGGCCTTGCCAGCGGCATCCACAGCGGGATGATCCGCAGCAGCGTCGCGAAGCGGTTGATGAACGAGTCGCCGCTGCCAAAAATGACCGACGGCTGGAAGATGGTCCACTTGAAGTCGGGCCCGCCTTCCTCGCGCACGATGCGTTCGGCCTCGCCCTTGGAGCGCAGGTAGTGGCTCGGGCCGTGGTCGGCGTCGGCGTGCAGCCCGCTCATGTGCAGCAGCCGGTCGATGCGGTTCTCGGCGCAGGCTCGCACCACCTTGCGCGCCAGCTCCGAGTGGGCCCGCCGGAAGCCGGCGCCGTTGCGGCCGCTTTCGTTGAGGATGCCGACCAGGTTGATGACCGCGTCGTGGCCGCTCATGGCGGCGGCCAGCTGCGCTTCGTCGTGGACGTTGCAGGCGACGAGTTTCACCGAGGGCAGCACGCGCAGGTGCTTGGCCCGCTCGACGCTGCGCGTCAGGACCGTGACGCGGTGGCCGGCGCGGGCGAGGCCGGAGCACAGGTGGGTGCCGACATAGCCGGATCCGCCGAGCACACAGACGTTTCGGGAGCGCATCCCGTGATTATAGAGAAGCGGGCCACGAATGGCGGATGGAGAGCGGCGGGCGGGGCCGGGCATCCCCCGCTCGCCGCGGGGCGGCCCCGCCCGTCTCGCGATTCATCGCCGGCCGCCCGGCAGCGGCACAATCACCATCCGCCATCCGCCATCCGCCGGATCCTCACCTCACCGGCAGGATCACCGTCTGGCTGCCGCGCCGCAGCGTGATCAGGAAACTCTTCCGCTCGCGGATCGCCTCGGCGAACTGGCTGACGCCGTTCACGCGGGTCCGGTCGATGCCGATGATCACGTCGTTCGACCGCAGCCCGATGCTCGCGGCCGGGCTGCCGGGCGCGACCGACCTGACCAGCACGCCGCCACCGGAGACTTCCTCCGGCGGCGCATCGGCGAAGTCGGCGCCGGCCAGGGCCGGGTGCAGGTCGCCGGCCGCCTCCGCGAGTTCGGTCTGCTTGCCGATGACCGCGACGATCGTGCGCGGCGTGCCTTCGTGGAGGATGCCGAGCTCCACCTTGTCGCCGACCCGCGCCATGCCGATCAGGTTGCGCAGTTCGCCCGCGCCCTTCACTTGCTTGCCGTTGACCGAGGTGATGACGTCGCCGGCGACGATGCCGGCCTTCTCCGCCGCGGAGCCTTCCATCACCTGGGAGACCAGCGCGCCCTGCACGTCGTCCGCCAGGCCCAGCGACTTCCGGTAGTCCGCGTCGAGGCTCAGGATCGTCACCCCGAGCACGCCGCGCTTCACCTCGCCGAACTCGATCAGCTGGTCCATGACCGACTTGACCATGTTCGACGGGATCGCGAAGCCGATGCCCATGTTGCCGCCCGACTGCGACAGGATCGCGGTGTTGATGCCGACCAGCTGGCCGCGCAGGTTGATCAGCGCGCCGCCGGAATTGCCGGGATTGATCGCGGCGTCGGTCTGGATGAAGTTCTCGTAGCCCTCGGGGTTGATGCCCGAACGCCCCAGCGCGCTGACGATGCCGGAGGTGACGGTGTGCTGCAGGCCGAAGGGGTTGCCCACGGCGACGACGAAGTCGCCCACCTGCACCTGGGCCGAGTCGGCCAGCTGGATGTCGCCCGGCAGCTTGCCGTCCTTGATCTTGATGACCGCGACGTCGGAGCCCTTGTCGGCGCCTACGATCTCGGCCTGCAGCTCGCGATCGTCCACGAGCGTCACCGTAATTTCCTTGGCGTTCTCCACCACGTGGGCGTTGGTGACGATGTAGCCGCTCTTCGCGTCCACGATCACGCCGGAGCCGGCGCTGCGAAACTCGCGCTCGCGCGGGGCGCCGCCGGGCGGCATGCCGAAAAAGCGGCGGAAGTTGGGGTCGTCGAAGAACGGATGCTGGGGGGCCGCAACGGTGCCCTTGACCCCGATGTTGACGACGGCGGGGGCGACCCGCTGCACGATGGGCGCCAGGCTCGGCATCGGCTGCCCGTCGACCTGGGGGGGCAGGGCGGTGGCCGCGCTGGCGGTGAATGCGAGCAGCGACAGGGTCGCGGCGCCGAGGACTTGCTTCATCTGGGGAAACCTCTTGGGGCCATGGAGGCGAGCGCAAAAACCCGCCGTTACGGCCCAGTGTGACAGGCGCGTCGGGGCCGGAGTTCCGTTGCCGGCCCCGCGGGGCGGCCAAAAAAGACCAGGGCCGCCGCCTCGGCAAGGCGGCGGCCCTGGCCCGGATCCCGCGAACAGGGGGACGCGGGACGACCTTTCGGCTGCCTCAGGCGGACTCGACGGAGATCCGTCGCGGCAGCACCTGCGGCTGCTTGGGGATGCTCACTTCAAGCACGCCGTTGGTGCAGCGGGCCTTCACCGACTGGGAATCGGCGGTGTCCGGCAGCCCGAAGCGCCGGAAGAACTCGCCGCTGACCCGCTCGACGCGGCGATAGCCGCTGCGTTCGTCGCGGTCCGCCAGGTCGCGCCGGCCGCGGATCGTCAGCACGCCATTGTCCAGCGTCACCTCGATGTTTGTGGGGTCCACGCCCGGCAGGTCCGCATAAAGCACGAACTGCTTTTCTTCCTCGCGGATGTCGATGGCCGGGATCCAGCTGGCCACGGCGCTCGTCTCGTCCTCGCCGGCGGCCAGCGGCGCGCCCATCAGCCTGTCGAGGTCGCGATGCAGGCGGTTCACCAGCCTCCAGGGCTCGTTGAAAGCAACGTTCATCTTCATGTCCTCCGATCAAGTATGGCTAGCAGGAAAAACGGCTTGTTGATCGATAAATAGGGGCGATGACGAGGCTTTCAAGGGAGCGCCGGAGGGCCGTTGGAGGGTCACTTTCGCGCCTCCGGAGGCTGTCGCGCGCATACAAGATCTGGTAGCTCGTTGAAATCCGCGCTTGACATAGGCAGCTTCCGACGCTCTCCGGAAAGTTCCTGAAGTGCCACTTGTAAGCTGTTGAAAAAACAACTATAAAGTGAGCGCAATCTCGGCCAATAAAATTCTTGACAGTGACGTGAAAGGGGCAATACTTTGGCAACCCTGACACAACATCTTGTAGCGGCCCGCGAGCTGTGAGGTGCGGTCAGAAGAACAGCAGGGATCTTCGGGGGAATACCTCAACACCGTCCTCAGGTGCGGTTCGGCTTTCATTCCGGAGACTCGACATTTTTGCGCCTAGAAGCGCCAGCCAGGCACCCAGGGGAGCGGCAAGAAGCTCATGAGCACCGCGGTCAAGATCGAGCCCAAAGACGTGGACCAGATTTCTTTTCAGGAAGCGTCGCTCGACATCTGGGACAAGAAGTACCGCCTGACCGCCAAGGACGGCTCCCCCATAGACGAGAGCATGGACGACACCTGGCAGCGCGTCGCGCGGGCCCTGTCGGACGTGGAAGAGCCGGAGCTGCGCGACCAGTGGTTCGAGCGCTTCGTGTGGGCGCTGCGCAAGGGCGCCATTCCGGCCGGCCGCATCATGTCGAACGCCGGCGCGCTGGCGCACAAGCCGGCAACGTCGACGATCAACTGCACGGTTTCCGGCACGATCCTCGATTCCATGGACGACATCCTGGGCAAGGTCCATGAGGCCGGGCTGACGCTGAAGGCCGGCTGCGGCATCGGCTACGAGTTCTCGACGCTGCGGCCGCGCGGCGCATACGTCTCCGGCGCGGGCGCCTACACCTCCGGCCCGCTGTCGTTCATGGATATCTACGACAAGATGTGCTTCACGGTGTCCTCGGCCGGCGGCCGCCGCGGCGCGCAGATGGGCACTTTCGACGTCGGTCATCCGGACGCCATCGATTTCGTCCGCGCCAAGCGCGAGAACGGCCGCCTGCGCCAGTTCAACCTGTCGCTGCTGGTGACCGACGAATTCATGAAGGCCGTGCGCGAGGACGGCGACTGGAAGCTGGCCTTCCCGCTGTCGCTGGCCGAATACGACCCGGCCGAGCACGACCTGAGCGACGAAAACCAGTTCGTCTGGCGCGAGTGGCCGACGACCGAGCGCTACGTCGCCAACGACGAGGGGCTGGTGGCCTGCAAGGTCTACCGCAGCCTGCCGGCGCAACGGCTGTGGGACGTCATCATGACGTCCACCTACGACTTCGCGGAGCCGGGCTTCGTCCTGATCGACCGCGTCAACGAGATGAACAACAACTGGTGGTGCGAGAACATCCGCGCCACCAACCCCTGCGGCGAGCAGCCGCTGCCGCCCTACGGCTCCTGCCTGCTGGGCTCGGTCAACCTGACCCGCTTCGTGCGCAGCCCGTTCACGGCCGAGGCCGAGTTCGACTGGAGCGAGTACCGCGAGGTCGTCCGGGTGTTCACGCGGATGCTGGACAACGTCGTGGAGATCAACGGCCTGCCGCTCGGCCGCCAGCGCGAGGAAATCCTGCGCAAGCGCCGTCACGGCATGGGCTTTCTCGGCCTGGGCTCGTCCATCACCATGCTGGGCATGAAGTACGGCTCGAAGGAGTCGGTCGCGTTCACGGAAAACGTCGCCCGCGAGATGGCGGTGGCCGGCTGGGAGGCCGCCCTCGACCTGGCGCGCGAGAAGGGGCCGGCGCCGATCATGACCGAGAAGTTCCCGGTCACGAAGGAGATGCTCCGCAAGCGGCCCGAGATGAAGGACGACGGCTGGAAGGTCGGCGACCGGATCCCCGGGCGGGTCCTGCACGTCCGCTACAGCCGCTACATGCAGCGCCTGGCGGAGGTCGCCCCGGCGCTGGCCAAGGAACTGGAGTCCATCGGCGCGCGCTTCACCCATCACAGCTCGATCGCGCCCACCGGGACGATCTCGCTGTCACTGGCCAACAACGCCAGCAACGGCATCGAGCCGTCGTTTGCGCATCACTATTTCCGCAACGTCATCCGCGAGGGCAAGAAGTCGAAGGAACGCGTCGACGTCTACTCCTTCGAGCTGCTCGCCTACCGCGAGCTGATCAACCCGCGGGCCATGCCGAACTCGACCAACGAAACCGAGAAGCTGCCCGCGTACTTCATCACGGCCGACGACATCGGCCCGAAGGAGCACGTCGACATCCAGGCGGCCGCGCAGAAGTGGGTGGACTCGTCCATCTCCAAGACGGCCAACGTGGCGACGGATTTCCCCTACGAGAAGTTCAAGGACATCTACCTGTACGCGCACGAGCGGGGCCTGAAGGGCTGCACCACGTTCCGCTTCAACCCGGAGGCCTTCCAGGGCGTGCTGGTGAAGGAAGAGGACCTGAAGAACACGACCTACGTCTTCACGCTCGAGGACGGCACCGAGGTGGAGGTCAAGGGCGACCAGGAAATCGAGTACGACGGCGAGACCCATACCGCCGCCAACCTGTTTGACGCGCTGAAAGAAGGCTATTACGGCAAGTTCTGAAGCTGCGCGCGGGAATCGAGGGACAAGGAATGAGCACGTTGAACATCGGCAAGAAGATCGTCAAGTACCGGGTCCAGAAGGCGGAAGCGGAGAAGCCCGAGAAGGGCGCCGCGAAGGACGGTCGCGGCCGCAAGGAAAGCGCCGGCAAGGTCGTGTGGATGCACGAGAAGCTCGAGCGGCCGGACGTGCTGATCGGCTCGACCTACAAGATCAAGACGCCGGTGTCCGACCACGCCATGTACGTGACCATCAACGACATCATGCTCAACGAGGGCACCGAGCATGAGCACCGGCGGCCGTTCGAGATCTTCATCAACACCAAGAACCTCGACCACTTCCAGTGGATTGTCGCGCTGACGCGGATCATCTCGGCGGTGTTCCGCAAGGGCGGCGACGTCGCCTTCCTGACGGAAGAGCTGAAGGCGGTGTTCGACCCGCGCGGCGGTTACTGGCAGCCGGGCGGCAAGTTCATGCCCTCCATCGTCGCGGAACTGGGCTTCGTGGTGGAGCGCCACCTGCAGACCATCGGCCTGTTGCAGATGCCGGAGATGGACGAGGCGCGCCGCGCGCTGATCGAGGCCAAGCGCACCGAGTGGGCGCAGCGCGACAAGCAGACGGACGCCTTTGCCGCGGAGAGCTATCCGGAAGGTGCCCAGCTCTTCACCAAGTGCAACACCGCCGCGGTCGTGATGATGGACGGCTGCATGACCTGCCTGTCCTGCGGCGATTCGAAGTGCGGATGAGGTGCGGTCCGGGGCGGCACCTCCGGTTCCAACCCACGCGCCCGCCGGGTCCCCGCCCGGCATCCCCTGGACAGCAGGGGCGCGCGTGTGACTCCCAGGCGGCCTTCGGGCCG
>DATHZW010000162.1:0-6706 GCA_035458405.1 Steroidobacteraceae bacterium
CTTCCCCGAGGTCGCGGCGCGCGTTGCAGCCGGAGCGGGTATCCGCGCGGCCATTGGCCTGCCCATGCTCGAGCAGCCGACACCCTGGGCGCAGGACCTGGACGAGTACCTGGCCCGAAGCCTGCGACTCAGCGACGAGTATCGCGCCGACCCCCTGATCGAGACCCTCTTCTGCCTGCACTCGCCGTCGGCAACCTCCGATGCCAGCCTCAAACGGGTGCGCACGCTGGCCGACCAGCTGCAGGCGCAGGTCATGATCCACCTGCTGGAGTCTTCCACGGAGCGGGAACGGGTCGAGCGCAAGCACGGCCGCGGGCCTTTCGAGCGGCTTCAGGACGCCGGGCTCGTCAACGACCTGCTCATCGCGGTGCATTGCGTCCAGGCGAACGCCCACGAGATCGAGGCGCTGGCAGTCTCCGGCGCCTCGGTCGTGCACTGTCCCGCCTCCAATCTGCGGCTCGCAAGCGGTATTGCCCCACTGGCGGAGATGCGCCTGGCCGGCTTGAACGTGGGGCTCGGCACGGACGGCGCGGCCAGCAACGATTCGCTCGACATACTCGGGGAAGCCCGGCTTGCCGCCCTGTTGGCTGCGGGCGTCACCCGTAATGCTGCCGTCCTGACGCCCCACGACGCCCTCGAGATGGCAACCCTGGCCGGCGCTCGCGCCCTGGGCCTGGCGGATCGCACCGGCTCGCTGGTGACCGGCAAGTGGGCTGACATCGCCTGTCTGCGCCTGACCGGTCCGGAAGCCACGCCCCACCATGACATCGCGGCAACGGTCGTCCACGCCGCCGGGCGCTCGGCGGTGACGGACACCTGGGTCGCGGGTCGGGCGCTCGTTGCCGACGGGCGTCTGGCGCGCATGAACGCCAGCGACGTGATCGAACGCGCGCGGCGCTGGGTACCCAGGGTGCTGGCGGCAACGGATGCAATCGCGGGACAATAGGCTGATGCAGCAGACCGACAATGTCGACGCGGCCGAACTGGCCAAGTTCGAGGCGATGGCCCAGCGCTGGTGGGATCCGGGCGGCGAGTTCCGCCCTCTTCACGACCTGAATCCGGTTCGCATCGATTACATCGAGGCGCGAGCCGGCCTGAAGGGACTGCGGGTGCTCGACGTGGGCTGCGGCGGCGGCCTGGTCTCCGAAGCCATGGCGGCACGGGGGGCGACTGTCACGGGCATCGACCTGGCGGCGGGGCCCCTCGAGGTCGCGCGGCTGCACAGCATGGAGTCCGGTGTCCAGGTGGACTATCGACTGTGCGCGGCCGAGCAGCTGGCCGAGGAGATGCCGGCGAGCTTCGATCTGGTCACCTGCCTGGAGATGCTCGAGCATGTGCCGCGACCCTCGGGGGTCGTTGACGCCATGGCGCGGCTGACCCGCCCCGGCGGCCACGTGGTCTGCTCCACCATCAACCGCGGACCCAAGGCGTTTGTCTTGGCGATCGTGGGCGCCGAATACCTGATGCGGCTGCTGCCTCGCGGCACCCACGACTACGCGCGGTTCATCAGGCCGTCGGAGCTGGCACGCTACGCCCGCGACGCCCGCCTGGAACTCGCGGACCTCGCCGGCCTCGAATACGATCCGTTCAGCCGGAAAGCCAGCATCACCCGCAACGCCTCGGTGAACTACCTGATGCACTTCACCCGCCCGATTGACCCGTGACGACGCCGTGCCCGCCGCTCGCCGTGCTGTTCGATCTTGACGGCACGCTGCTGGACACGGCGCCGGACATGGCGGCCGCCCTGAATGCGCTCAGGACGCTCGAAGGCCTGGACCCGCTCCCCTTCGCGACGATTCGCCCGCACGTCTCGCACGGCGCCGCGCGATTGATCAAGATAGGATTCGGCTGCGATTCCGGCGAACGCTTCGACGCATTGCGATTACGATTCCTCGACCTCTACAGCGATGACATCGCGGTGGGAACCCGGCCGTTCGACGGCATCGAGGCCGTCCTCGGGGCGCTCGAAGGCCTCGGCATCGCCTGGGGTGTAGTCACCAACAAGCCGGCGTGGTTGACCGACCCGCTCATGACCGCGCTTGGACTGAACACGCGTGCCGGCTGTGTCGTCAGCGGCGATACGCTGCCGGAGCGCAAGCCACATCCCATGCCGCTGCTGCACGCGGCGAAGCTGCTGTCGAGGGAGCCGCGCCACTGTGTCTACGTGGGCGACGCACGGCGCGACATCCAGGCAGGCCGTTCCGCGGGCATGCGCACGCTCGTGGCAGCATTCGGTTACCTGACCGAGGATGACAACCCCGCTGACTGGCTCGCCGACGCGATAGTGAGCCACCCGTCCGAGTTGCTCCATGCGCTGGGCCTTGTTGGGACGCCTGATGATGAACACTGAAGCCTCGTCCTGGTTGCTGGTGGTCGCGGTTGCCGCGATCGCGTTCGTTTGTGGCTGGTGGTTCGCCCGCCGCCGCGCGGCGACGCTGGAAACCGAGGTCGCGGTGCTGCAGGAAAGGCTTGCGGCTGGCAGGTTGCTGGACGAGGAACGGGCGGAGGTCCTCGCGCGGGCCATGGAACAGCTCGACCTGCGCTTCAACGAACTGGCGGGACAAAGCCTGAAGGACAGCAGCGAGCACCTGCTGCGGCTGGCACGCGAGAGTTTCGGCCAGCAGCAGGTGGCGGCCCAGGGTGCGCTCAAGGAACGCGAACAAGCCATCAACGCACTGGTGAAGCCGATCCAGGAGTCCCTGACCCGCACTGCCGAGACGCTGCGCGAGATCGAGGGCGAGCGCCAGCGCGACTTCGGCAGCATGCGGCAATACCTGAACGACATGCGGGATTCCCATGCGGCCCTGCAGCTCGAGACCCGCAACCTGGTCAAGGCGCTGTCCAAGCCGCAGGTCCGGGGCCAGTGGGGCGAGATCACCCTGCGCCGCCTCGTCGAGCTGGCCGGCATGACCCGGCACTGCGATTTCGAGGAGCAGGTCCACGTCGTGGGCGAGGATGGGTCCATGCGCCCGGACATGGTGATTCACATGCCCGACGACCGGGACCTTGTGGTGGACGTCAAGACCCCGCTCGATGCCTATCTGGCGGCCGTCGAGGCGACTTCGGACGAGGCGCGCACGCAGTCGCTTCGACGGCATGCCCAGCATGTCGCAGAACGGGTACGCCTGTTGTCATCCAAGAACTATGCCGCCCAGTTTCCCAGCGCGCCGCAGTTCGTGATCCTGTTCGTGCCGGGTGACCAGTTCCTGTCGGCGGCGCTGGACGAGCAACCGGAACTGCTCGAGTCCGCCATGCGCAACGGCGTGATACTCGCCACACCCTCCAGCTTCGTCGCCCTGCTGAAGGCCGTGCACTACGGCTGGCAGAACGTGCGGCTGGCAGAGGGGGCTGAACAGATCCGCAAGCTGGCCGAGGACCTGTATAACCGGGTCAACGTCTTCCGCAACCACCTTTCGCGCCTTGGCAGCGAACTCGAATCGAGCGTCCGGGCCTACAACGCCGCCGTGGGCTCGCTCGAACGCAATGTCCTGCCGGGCGCCCGGAAGTTCACCGAGCTGGGCGTGCGCAGCGATAAGCTGATCGAGCCGCTGGAGGCGGTCGAAACGACCGTTCGCGAGATGTCCGGTTCGCAGGCCGGCCCGCCTGAGGACACGACCGAATGAATGCAGTTGCCGATCCCAGGGAGTACAGGCCGGCAGTCGGGTCGCACGGCGGCCGGGTCGTGCTGGTAACCGGAGCCGGCGACGGCATCGGCCGCGCCGTGTCGCTGGCGCTGGCGGCCCAGGGCGCCACCGTCGGCCTGCTGGGCAAGACCCAGCGAAAGCTGGAAGCGGTCTACGACCAGATCGTCGCTGCCGGCCACCCGAAGCCGGCCCTGCTGCCGTTCAACCTGGAGACCGCCACGGCCAATGAGTACGACGCACTGCACGCGGCGCTCGCAACCGAGTTCGGGCGGCTGGACGGGCTGGCGCACATCGCGGGAATCCTCGGCAGCCGCAGCCCGCTGGAACACTACGACGTTCCGACCTGGTGCCGTGTGCTGCACGTCAACCTCACCGCCGCATTCATCCTCACGCAGGCCACGCTCCCCCTGCTGAAGCAGTCGGAAGACGCCTCGGTGGTATTCACCTCGAGCGGCGTCGGCCGCCGCGGCAAGGCATATTGGGGCGCCTACGCAGTGTCCAAGTTCGGCACCGAGGGACTGATGCAGGTTCTGGCCAGCGAGATGGCCGATACCACACACGTACGGTCGAATAGCGTCAATCCGGGTCCCGTCCGCACCTACATGCGGCTGCAGGCCTATCCCGCCGAGGATCGCAGCCAGTTGCGCGACGCCTCGTCGGTGGTGGCGCCGTACCTGTACCTCCTCGGCCCGGAGAGCCGCGGAATAAACGGCCAGGCCTTCGACTGTCAGTGACCCTTACGGCCGCCCGGCCGTCGGCCGGAAGGCTTGCTGGAAGCCGGCTTGCGGGCCCCGGACGGCCTCCTCGGCTGTGCCTTGAGCCCAGCGGCGTCGGACAGCGCCGCCAGTTCACCCGCCGTCAGTCGTCGACTGACCCCCCGCGCCAGCGACCTGTCCATGCCGATTGGACCAAAGCGAGTCCTGATGATGCGGTTGGCCTCGATGCCGCAATCTTCGAAGACACGCTTCAGGTCCCGCGGGCGCAGCCCGACGGTCACCAGCCTGACCCAGCGATTGGCGGCCTCGCCTCCGGTCAGTTCGATCTCCTCGATCCGGCCGCGGGCCTCCGGGTCTCGCGCCGCCGCGGCAGTCAGTTGCGGCAGGTGGGACTCGTCGAGGTCGCCCCGCACGCGCACGCTGTACTCCGACGACAGCTTGTCCGCGTGGCTCATCAAGGCGGCTGCGAGGTGGCCGTCGCTGACGAAAAGTTCCAGACCGCCTTCCCCGATGCCCATCGGGCTGACCGGAATCCAGCGCCCGCCCGGCGGCTTGGGCAAGCGCTCCAGGGAACTGCGGTCGCTGCCCTCGACCGCCGCGCGCATGCCTTCACGTGCCGGCCGGTGATATACGACGGCAAGCTGTTGCGACGGTTCGCCCCAGTACAGGCGCAACCGCCGGCCATCGAGCCGCACGTCGTCCTTGGGACCGATCGCCTGGCCCGGCTTGGCGGGGACCTTGTTGATCGCGATGCGCCCGGCCTCGATCCACGCCTCGACCTCGCGGCGCGAGCCGATGCCCTGGGCTGACAAGACCTTCTGGATTCTCTCGCGCATCATGATGAAGCCCGGCGCGTTGCCGCGCTCAGGGCATGGAAACGTCGGGATCGTTGGCGGCTTCCCGCAACGTGTTCGTGTCCGTCCCGACCTCCAGAGCCTGTGCGCCAGCCTCGTCCGTCACGGGGGCTTCCGGCCCGAGTTCCGCGATCACGTTTTCGCCGAAGTCCAGTTGCACGCCGACGTTGTCCATGTCCTTGAGGTCCGCGAGCGTCGGCAACTGGTCCAGGCTCTTCAGCCCGAAGTAATCGAGGAGCTCGCGGGTCGTGCCGAGCAGTTCCGGCCGACCCGGAACCTCGCGGTGCCCGACGACGCGGATCCAGCCGCGCTCGCTGAGCGTGCGCACGATGTTCGGGTTGACCGCGACGCCGCGCACGTCCTCGATCTCCGCCCGCGTGATTGGCTGACGGTAGGCGATCAGTGCAAGGATCTCGAGCAGCGCCCGCGAATATCGGGTCGGACGCTCCTGCCACAGGCGTGAGACCGGCCCCGAGAACTCGGCGCGAACCTGTGCACGCCAGCCGCTGGCGACCTCCACGAGTTGCAGGCCGCGCCCCCCGTACTCCGCCGCCAGCGCCGCGAGGCAATCGCGCACCTCCGCCGCTGGCGGGCGCTCGTACTCCTCAAAGAGTTCGCGCAGCTGCTCCACGTCAAGGGGACGGCCCGCCGCAAGCAGCGCCGCCTCGATCGCGTTCTTCAGGTACTGTGATTCCATCGTTTTCGATCCGGATCAGGACACCGCGTCCTGGTTTGACTCTGTTTCCCTGGCATCGCTCGCGGGCCGCGTAGCCAGTCGGATGTGCAGTGGCGAATAGGCCTCGGCCTGGACCACCTCGATCAGGCCCTCGCGCATCAGCTCCAGCAGCGCGACGAAGGTCACGGTGACGCCCATCCGCCCTTCTTCGGGCTTGAACAGCGTCGTGAAGCTGACAAGCCCGCCGGACTCCAGCGATGACAGCACCTCGGACATCCGCTGGCGTACCGACAATGGCTCGCGCTGGACATGCAGGTGCGCGAACATGGCCGCGCGCTGCACGACATCCTTGAATGCCAGCAGCATCTCCTGCAGGGTGATTTCCGGCAGGACCTTGACGACCTTTTTCTCGACCACCTCGGCGGAAGCCTGGAATACGTCGCGCTCGAGCCTTGTCAGACTGTCCATGTCCTCGGCCGCACGTTTGTAGCGCTCGTATTCCTGCAGACGGCGTACGAGCTCGGCCCTGGGGTCGTCTTCCTCGCCCTCGGCGGTCTGCGGCCGCGGCAGGAGCATCCGCGACTTGATCTCGGCGAGCATGGCCGCCATGAGCAGGTACTCACCGGCGAGCTCGAGGTCGAGGTCCTGCATCAGCAGTATGTACTGCATGTACTGGCGCGTGATCTCGGCGATCGGGATGTCGAGGACATCGAGGTTCTGGCGCCGGATCAGGTAAAGCAGAAGATCGAGCGGCCCCTCAAATGCCTCGAGAAATACCTCGAGGGCCTGCGGCGGGATGTACAGGTCGCGCGGCAG
>DATHZW010000163.1:0-6448 GCA_035458405.1 Steroidobacteraceae bacterium
GTGGGCGCATGGTAGCCGTAGTCGAGCAGGCGCTTGGCGAAGTCCATGGCCGTGGCGCCCTGCTCCTTCGCCTGCCGCTTCATGGTCAGACAGAATTCATGGCTGGCCCGCCGCTGCGGGTACGCCGCGTCGAAGCCGGACTGCTTGAGGCGGGCAAACAGGTAGTTGGCGTTGAGCGCCGAGTACTCGGCCACCCGGCGCATGCCCTCGCGGCCGAGGATCCGCATGTACACGTAGGCCCGCAACAGCACGCCCGCGTTGCCCATGAAGCCGGACAGCCGGCCTATGGACTGGGGCAGGTCGCGCTCGTCGAGCCAGCGGTAGCGCCCTTCCTCACGCCCGACCACCGGGATCGGCATGAAGGGCAGCAGCCGCTCGGCCACGCCGACGGCGCCCGATCCCGGTCCGCCGCCGCCGTGCGGCGTGGAAAAGGTCTTGTGCAGGTTCATGTGGATCACGTCGAAGCCCATGTCTCCCGGCCGCACCATGCCGAGGATGGCGTTGAGGTTGGCGCCGTCGTAGTAGAGCAGCCCGCCGGCCTCGTGCACGATGCGGCGGATTTCCATGATCCGCCTCTCGAACACGCCGAGCGTGCTCGGGTTGGTCAGCATGATGCCCGCCGTGGCCGGCCCCACCGCGGCTTTCAGCGCCTCGATGTCGACGTCGCCGTCGGGACCGCAGGCGATCTCCCGGACCTTCATGCCGCACATGGTCGCGGTGGCGGGGTTGGTGCCGTGCGCCGCCTCGGGCACGATGATCTCGTCGCGGCCAAGGTCGCCGCGCGCATGGTGATAGGCGCGGATCATCGCCACGCCGGCGAACTCGCCCTGCGCACCGGCCATCGGCGTCAGCGAGACCGCCTTCATGCCGGTCACGTCCTTGAGCATTTCCTGCAGCTCGTACATGCACTCCAGGAAGCCCTGGCCCGTCGACTCGGGCGCCAGCGGGTGCCGGCCGAGGAACTCCGGCAGCATGGCGTAGGTGTTGCAGGCCTTGGGGTTGTATTTCATGGTGCACGAACCCAGCGGGTAGAAGTGCGTGTCGATGCTGAAGTTCATCTGCGACAGCCGCGTGTAATGACGCACCGCCTGCAGCTCCGACACCTCGGGCAACAGCGGCCTGGAGCGGCGCCGCAGGCGTTCGGGCACCTCGGCCACCGCCCTGGGTGGCTGCTGTGAGGCCGCGGTGCGCCCCGGGCGGGACAGCTCGAAAACGACGGGTTCACGGGTCTGCATGTTGGTTCCTCAGGCGGCCGCCGGGCGCTTCAGCGCCTCGGCCAGCGTGGTGGCATACCTGGCGATGTCCTCGCTGGTGCGCGTTTCGGTGGCGCATACGAGCAGGGCGTCGCCGAGCTCGGGGAAATCACGGCTGAGGTCGTAGCCGCCCACGATGCCGCGGTTCGCCAGCGCGGCCAGCACCGGCTGCACGGGCCGGTCGAGCCGGATGACGGCTTCGTGGAACCTCGGCCCTTCGAAGACCTCACTCACGCCCGGTATCCCGCCGAGCGCCCCAACCAGCTCCGCGGTCCGCGCGATGCAGGCGGCGGCGACACGCTCCAGGCCCGACGGCCCGAGCAGCGTCATGTAGATGGTCGCCGCGGTCATCAGCAGTCCCTGGTTGGTGCAGATGTTGGAAGTCGCCTTGCCGCGCCGGATGTGCTGCTCGCGGGCCTGCAGCGTCAGCGTGAAGCCGCTGCGCCCGTCCAGGTCCAGCGTGCGGCCGACGATGCGGCCCGGCATCTGCCGGATGTGCTCCATGCGGGTGGTCAGGAAGCCGAAGTAAGGACCGCCGGAGGACAGTGGCACGCCCAATGGCTGGCCCTCGCCGCAGGCGATGTCCGCACCGCGCTCGCCCCACTCACCCGGCGGCCTGAGCAGGGCCAGCGACACCGGATTGACGACGCCGATCAGCAGCGCGCCCTGCGCCCGGGCCCAGTCGGCGATGGCGTCGACGTCCTCGAGCTGGCCGAAGAAGTTCGGCTGCTGCAACACCACTGCCGTGATGTCCTGCCCCTCGTAGGGCCGCAGCGCGTCGAGCAGCGTGCACCCGGTCCGGGGGTCATAGTCCACCGTCTGCAGCGTGATGCCCTGGGTGCCGGCGATCGCCTCGGTACAGAGCCGGTACGTCGGGTTGACGCTGCGCGGTACCAGCATGCGTGACGACTTCGACCGCCGGTTGGCGCGCACCGCCATCAGGCAGGCCTCGGCCAGCGCCGATGCGCCGTCGTACAGCGAGGCGTTCGACGCATCCATGCCCGTGAGGCTCGCCATCATGGTCTGGTATTCGTAAATGGCCTGCAGCGTTCCCTGGCTGGCCTCCGCCTGGTAGGGCGTGTACGCGCTGTAGATCTCCCCGCGCGTCGTGATCGCCCAGACCGGCGCGGGAATGTGGTGCTCGTATGCGCCCGCGCCGATGAAGTTGAGCGGGCGGCCGTCGCGGTCGGCGCGATCCAGCATCAACCGGCCGACTTCCATTTCGGAAAGCGCCGGCGGCACGCCCTTCAGCGACTCGATCAAGAGCTCCGCGGGGATCTCGTCGAACAGCGCCTCGATGTCCGGGGCGCCGATCGCCTCGAGCATGCTGCGGACGTCTTCGTCGGTGTGCGGGATGTAAGCCATCTGCGATTCTCCGTGCGCGGGTTCAAGCTTCGCTGGCGAGGTGCTCCGAGTACTGCGCCGCGTCGAGCAGGGCCTCGACTTCCGCCGTCGAGGCGGGCTTCAGGCGTGCGATCCAGCCCTGCACATAGGGGTCCTGGTTGACGAGCTCCGGCTGCGAGGCCAGCGCATCGTTGCCGGCCAGCACCTCGCCGGTCAGCGGACTGTAGACGTCGGAAGCCGCCTTCACGGACTCGACCACCGCGAACGCGTCCCCCGTGGCAACCTGGCGGCCCGTTTCGGGCACCTCCACGAACACCAGGTCGCCCAGCGCCGCCTGCGCATGGTCGCTGATGCCGATCTCGACGCTGCCGTCCGGCAGCGTGCGAACCCATTCGTGGCTCCTGGTGTAGCGGAGGTCCCCCGGTACGTTGCTCATTTCATCCTGCTCCCACCGTCTGGTTGACGGACTGTCGGTTGTTTCAGATCTCGATAACAGCCTTGCCATTGCGGACGAACGGCGGCTTGACCACCCTCGCATCCAGCAGCTTGCCCCGGATGTCCACCTGGACGCGCTCGCCGGTCGCCGCGGGCACCCGCGCCAGGCCGATCGACCTTTCGAGCGTCGGTGAAAAGGTACCGCTGGTCAGTTCGCCCTCGCCCAGCCCCGCGACCACCACTTTCTGGTGCGCGCGCAACACGCCGCGATCCTCGAGCACGAGGCCCACCAGCTTGCGGGCGACGCCCGCGGCCTTCTGCGCCTCGAGCGCGCCCCTGCCGATGAAGGCGCGGTCGTCCTTCATGGCGACCGTCCAGGCGAGGCCCGACTCGAGCGGCGTCACGTCCTCGCCCATGTCGTTGCCGTAGAGGTTCATGCCGGCCTCGAGCCGCAGCGTGTCGCGCGCGCCGAGACCGCAGGCTGCGATGCCCGCCGCGAGCAGCGCGTCCCAGAAACCTCGCACTTCCCTGGTCGGCAGGATGACCTCGAAGCCATCCTCGCCCGTATATCCGGTCCGCGCAACCAGCCAGTCCCCGCAAGGCACGCCGAAGAAGGCGCCGAGCGCCAGGGCCTTGTCACGGCATCCGGCCGGCAGGCAACCGGCGGCCTTGTCGCGCGCCCTGGGGCCCTGCACGGCGACGATGGCGAGGTCGCGCCGCGGCGTGACGACGACGTCAAAGGCCGTCGCACGCTCCGTGATCCAGGCGATGTCCTTGGCGGCCGTCCCGGCATTGACGACCAGCCGGAACCAGGCGTCCTCCAGGAAATAGACGATCAGGTCGTCGAGCACGCCGCCGTCCTCGCGCAGCATGCAGCTGTAGAGCGCCTTGCCGGGCTCGGTCAGCCGGGCGACGTCGTTGGCGAGCAGCTGCGACAGGAACGCGCGCGTCCGCGGGCCGCGCAGGTCGACCGCGCACATGTGCGACACGTCGAACATGCCGGCATCTCGCCGGACACAGTGATGCTCCTCCACCTGCGAGCCGTAATGCACCGGCATGTCCCAGCCGCCGAAGTCCACCATCCGGGCGCCTTGCGCGACGTGCGCGTCGTAAAGCGGGGTTCTGAGTCCCATCGTTCCATCCCTGCGGCCGGCGGCCGCGCAAAAAGCAAAAGGGGCGGCAGGCCCGGTGAGCCTGCCGCCCCTCTGTCCGTGGACCTGAGAGATTGGGAACCGGGCAAGTCGTCCCGGTACCGCTCCCCTTCGGTGGGCCCTTGCGGGACCGCTCTCCAGAGATCGCCAGATCCTGCCGTTCTTTTGCCTGAGCGTTTCCGGGCGGGTTGCGCCTTCGGCGCCGCGCGAGCGCGGTCTCTCCGGACAGGTCTTGTGGCGATTTCCGCATTCTAGCCATTCCCGGCCGATCAAGAAACGCCAGATTCGCCGCTCCTCGACCAGACGAGGCGCGAGCGGGGTCCGCTCGCGTGTTTTCCGCGCCCGGGCGCAGACGCGAGGCGCCTCTCCCGATTCGTGCTCCGGGGCCGGCCCGCAGCCGGAGGCCCGGCCCGATCCGTACAGGCCGCCCCGTCCCCGGTCTCTCCCGGCCATCCCGCGGGCTGCCGACGCGATGGCGCGATGTTCGCCAGCGCCCGCCACCGCGGCCTACCATACGGCCGCATCCAGCACCACGGGGACAGCATGCCGCTCGGCGAACGCAGACCAACCACGGCAGTCAGGGTCGGCCGTGTCACGATCGGCGGCGCTGCGCCGATCGTCGTGCAGTCGATGACGAACACGGATACCGCGGACGTCGAGGCAACCTTCCGGCAGGTCAGGGAGCTGTCGCGAGCGGGCTCCGAACTCGTGCGGGTGACCGTGAACACCGACGAGGCCGCCGCCGCGGTGCCACGGATCGTCGAGCGGCTCGCGGCGGCCGGCGTTGAAGTTCCCATCGTCGGCGACTTTCACTTCAACGGCCACAAGCTGCTCAAGGCACACCCCGGCTGCGCCGAGGCGCTGGCCAAGTACCGGATCAACCCCGGCAACGTCGGCCGCGGCAGCAAGCGGGATCCCCAGTTCGCCGAGATGATCGAGACCGCCTGCCGCCACGGCAAGCCCGTGCGGATCGGGGTCAACTGGGGCAGCCTCGACCAGGACCTGCTGACCAGGATGATGGACGACAACTCGCGCTCGGCGACGCCGCGGGCTGCGCTCGAGGTGCTGCGCGAGGCGACCGTCGTCTCCGCCCTCGAGAGCGCCGCGCGGGCGGAGGCGCTCGGCCTGCCGCACGACGCGATCGTGATCAGCACCAAGGTTTCCGGCGTGCAGGACCTGATCGCCATTTATCGCAGCCTGGCGTCGCGCTGCGACTATCCGCTGCACCTGGGCCTCACCGAGGCGGGCATGGGATCGAAGGGCATCGTCGCCTCGACCGCCGCCCTGTCCGTGCTGTTGCAGGAAGGCATCGGCGACACCATCCGCATCTCGCTCACCCCGGAGCCGGGCGGCGACCGCACGCGCGAGGTGATCGTCGCGCAGGAGATCCTGCAGACTCTTGGCATCAGGTCGTTCACGCCCATGGTGATCGCCTGCCCGGGCTGCGGCCGCACGACCAGCACGTACTTCCAGGAACTCGCGCAGCGCATCCAGGGCCACATCCGCCAGCGCATGCCGGAGTGGAAGCGGCAGCGGGACGGCGTCGAGGACATGACCGTCGCCGTGATGGGCTGCGTCGTGAACGGACCCGGCGAGAGCAAGCATGCCAGCATCGGCATCAGCCTGCCCGGAACCGGGGAGCGGCCGGTCGCGCCGGTCTATGAGGATGGCGAGAAGACCGTGACGCTGAAAGGCGAACGCATCGCCGAGGAATTCCAGGAACTGGTGGAGCGCTACGTCGAACGCCGGTACCCGCAGAAGGAGACGCCATGACGCAACTCAAGGAGCGCAGCTGCCAGCGCTGCGAAGGCGCGGACGTGCCCTACACCGCCGGACAGGCCGAAGCCCTGATGGGGCAGCTCCACGAGGGCTGGCGGGTCACGGAGGACGGCAAGGCGCTGCGGCGTGAATTCGGCTTCCGGGATTTCTACCGGACCATGGGCTTCGTCAACGCCCTGGCCCATGTCGCCAACCTGGAAGACCACCACCCCGACCTGGAGCTCGGCTACAACTACTGCAATGTCCGCTTCTCCACCCATGATGCCGGCGGACTGACGGAGAAGGATTTCATCTGCGCCGCCAAGACGGATGCGCTGGCCTGACCGTCGCATGCAGGAAGACACCGGGTCGCCGACCCCCGACTCACAGGACCTGCCCTTCGTTGCGCCTTGCCGGTCGGTCGGGCCGGGCGCCCCGCTCGGCTGGATCCGCAGCGGCTGGAAGGACTTTCGCGGCGCGCCGCGGCAGAGCCTGGCCTACGGATTC
>DATHZW010000164.1:0-4958 GCA_035458405.1 Steroidobacteraceae bacterium
TTCGCCGATTCCCTCCAGCAGCAGGCGCTGCTCCGCGGTCTGTGGCTTCGGCAGGAACAGCCGCAGGTCGCCGCTGAGCCTGAGCGTGTCCCACACGTAGGCGCCCATGAGCGCCACCACCAGCGTCCAGGCCGCCAGCCAGAGCCATCCGCCGGAGCCTGTCGTGGGCTTCACGGCTTTTTCGCGCACAGTCCGCCCAGCGACTCGAGCGTCAGCGGCGCGGGCAGGTCGACCGTCGTCCGGCCGAGCAGGATCACGCTCGCGGTCTCACCACTGTTGCCCATGCTGATGCAGCGGACGGTCTTCTCCAGGCCCGATACCCGGATGGTGCCGATCTTCTTCCGCAGCCTGGCGTCATGCGGCGCGAGCTCGAGGCTCCACAAGGACTCGTCCGCGGCGTCCCGCTGCAGCGACAGGTCGAAGAATTCTTCCAGCGCGCCCGCGTCCCCGGCCAGGATGGCCGAGAAGCTTCCGAGCAGGCCGCGCAGTTCGGGCGCGTGCCGCAGCGAAAAGCGGCGGTCCTTTTCGCCCGGCCTTCGCACCACGACATTCTCGCCGTCTATGGTCGTTTCTTCCTCGTATGGCACGGCGACCGAACGCGCCAGTCGCCCCGGCGCCAGGTACTCGAGCGTGCCCGACACGGTCATCGGCGCCTCGAGCAGCGGCGAGAAGCGCACCTCGACAAAGTCCACCGTGTCCGGCGCCGGCCGCGCGAGGCTGCGAACCAGGTCCGTGATCGGAGAGTCGGCCGCCGCCGTCAGGAGCAACGAGGCGAGCAGCGCGACCATGGTCCTGTTCATGAGCATCCGGTGGTTCCTGGAAGCGATCGGAAATGAATCCGCGCGCCCGCCCGGCGGGCTCTCATTGGACTTCGTGGCCGTCGTCACGTTCCGCCTTTCCCGCCGCGGAACTCGATGACCCCGGTCGCCACGAGCCTCTCGCCGCAGGCCACCCGGAAGCGGAGCTCGTCGCCGGTCCGCCGCAGCCCTATCTGCGCCTCGTCGCCGGGTGCGAGCGGCGACATGAACTTTACCTGCGGCAACCCCACGACCGTCAGCCCCGGCCCGAGCCACGCCCGGGCGGCTTCGACGACCCGGTCGAGCACGACGACGCCGGGAAGCACCGGCTCGCCGGGGAAGTGGCCGGCCAGCGACGGGTGCGCCGCATCCACCGTGAAGCCGGACTCCCGCTCCTCGCCGGCCGTCATCCCCGCCCCCTCCCGCCGCCGTGGCCGAGGTCGCGCAGGACGGCCGGGCCGGCCGCGCCTGCGCGCCGCAGGAAATCGAAGATGTTGCGGTAGGGCTGCTGCGGGAAGCGGCGCCGACGATATCCGTATTCGAGAACGAAGAACGCCCCGACGATGAGGTAGTTGAGGACGTTCGCGAACAGCGACCAGACCTCGAGCGGCACCGTCACGGGCGGCGTGATGCCCGCCGCCAGCAGCAGGCCCCCTGGAGACGCGATGAGTGCCAGCGCCGTGTTCGCCGCAGCCTGCCCGACGAACAGCGCCGTCCAGGCGGCGGTCAGCCTGGCCACGTAGCGGGAAACGTCCGGCTCGAGCGTTTCCCCGGGGTCCTGCATCCGCCGGACGATGAGTTCGATGAACGGGACGCGGCCCGCCGACAGCGTGTGCCCGAAAAGCCAGGCCATGTAGCAGTTGATCAGCGTCGGCGGCAGCAACAGCGCCAGCTCGGCCGCGCCGAGCCGCGACAGCTCCACCATGCCCGCGACAACCGCCGCGGCCGCCAGCCACGCCGCGGCGCTTCGCCTCAGCAGGCCGGGCCCCAGCACCGCGGCGGCGAGCACGCCCACGCTCGCGATCGTCAGCGCTGCGCTTCGCGTCAGGATGGCGGCGTGCGCGAGCAGCGGATAGGAAACGGTCGGGATGAGCCGGAGCAACCGTCGTCCCGGCGGTGGGCCGGCCGTCGCGGCGCTCCCGGTCGAGTCCGTCACGGCGTCCGCGCTGGGCTCCACTGGTTCGCTACCGCGCGCCCGGGAGGATCAGACGTCCAGGTTCGCAACCGACAGCGCGTTCTTCTCGATGAATTCGCGCCTCGGCTCGACGGCGTCGCCCATCAGCGTGGTGAAGATGTCGTCGGCGGCTACCGCGTCCTCGATCCGCACCTGCAGCAGGCGCCGGCTCTCGGGGTTGACCGTGGTCTCCCAGAGCTGGTCCGGGTTCATTTCGCCCAGGCCCTTGTAGCGCTGGATGGCCTGGCCCTTGCGGGCCTGCTCGAGCAGCCAGTTCATCGCCTGCTGGAAACTGCCGACGTCCTGGCGCGCCTCGCCCCGCGTGACGTAGGCCCCGGCGCCGATCAGGTCCGCCTGGGTGCGGCCGAAGTCCACCATGCGCCGGTATTCCGCGGAATCGAAGAACTCGCGCTGCAGGTGCTTCTCGATGTCGCCGCCGTGCTCGGTGCGGATCAGGTTGATGCGCGCCGGCTGCCCGGCGGCATTGCGCTTCACGACGAGCCGGTAGCGGCGCGCGATGTCGCCCGCCGCATTCAGCCGCTGCTGCATGTCGGCAGCCCAGGCGTCGATCCACGCTTCGTCGGCGAAGTGCGCGGCGTCGACGGCCGGCGCCGCCACGAGTTCCTGCAGCAGGCGGGCGTCATAGCGGCGCGAGAGCCGCGCGACGATGGCCTGCACCTCCATGTAGCGGCGCGCCAGCGCCTCCAGCGCCGGGCCGCCCAGCGGCGGCGCTTCCGGGTTCACGTGCAGCGCGGCGCCGTCGATGGCGGTCGACAACAGCAGCGCTTCCAGTTCGGCGTCATCCTTGACGTACTGCTCCTGCTTGCCGCGCTTGACCTTGTACAGCGGCGGCTGCGCGATATAGATGTAGCCGCGCTCGATCAGCTCGGGCATCTGGCGGTAGAAGAACGTCAGCAGCAAGGTCCGGATATGCGACCCGTCGACGTCCGCGTCGGTCATGATGATGATGCGGTGATAGCGCGTCTTGTCGGGGTCGAAGTCCTCGCGTCCGATGCCGCAACCGAGCGCGCTGATCAGCGTCGCGACTTCCTGCGACGCGAGCATCTTGTCGAAGCGCGCCTTTTCGACGTTCAGGATCTTGCCCTTCAGCGGCAACACCGCCTGCGTGCGTCGATCGCGTCCCTGCTTGGCGGAACCGCCGGCCGAGTCGCCCTCGACCAGGAAGAGCTCGGACTTCGCGGGGTCCTTTTCCTGGCAGTCGGCCAGCTTGCCGGGCAGGCCGGCGAGATCCAGCGCGCCCTTGCGGCGCGTCAGCTCGCGGGCCTTGCGCGCCGCTTCGCGCGCCCGCGCGGCGTCGATGATCTTCATGCAGATGGCCTTGGCGTCGGCGGGCCGCTCCAGCAGGAATTCCTCCAGCCTGGCCGCGGTCGCCGACTCGACCACCGCCTTGACTTCGGACGACACCAGCTTGTCCTTCGTCTGGGACGAGAACTTGGGGTCCGGCATCTTCACGGAAAGGATCGCGGTCAGGCCCTCGCGCGCGTCGTCGCCCGTGAGGCCGACGTTCTCGCGCTTGGCCAGGCCTTCCTTGTCGATGAAGTCGTTCAGCTTGCGGGTCAGCGCGGCGCGGAAGCCGGCGAGGTGTGTGCCGCCATCCTTCTGCGGAATGTTGTTGGTGTAGCAGTACATGGATTCCTGGTAGGAATCGTTCCACTGCGCCGCGACCTCGACGGTCACCAGGCCGTCGGCGGTCTGGAAGTAAAAGATATTGGGGTGGGTACCGGTGCGGCTGCGATTCAGGTATTGCACGAACGCCTTGACGCCGCCGTCGTGCTGAAACACCTCCGAGCGCTCGTCCCGTTCGTCGATCAGCTCAATACGCGTTCCAGAATTCAGGAAAGAAAGTTCGCGAAGGCGCTTGGCAAGCCAGTCGTAGGAAAAGGTCGTGTTCGTGAAGATCTTGTCGCTGGGCTTGAAGTGCACTTTCGTGCCGCGCTCAGCCGACGGACCCGCTTCGCTCAGGGGCCCCTGGGGCTCGCCGAGGCGATATTCCTGCCGATACTCCTTGCCGTCCCGGCAGATGGTCAACTCCAGCACCTGCGACAGGGCGTTGACCACCGACACACCTACGCCGTGCAGGCCGCCAGAGACTTTGTACGAGTTGCTGTCGAACTTTCCGCCCGCGTGCAGGACGGTCATGATCA
Organism: Steroidobacteraceae bacterium; assembly: GCA_035458405.1. Lineage (GTDB taxonomy): Bacteria > Pseudomonadota > Gammaproteobacteria > Steroidobacterales > Steroidobacteraceae > SG8-30. The sequence continues at coordinate 4,137 of DATHZW010000164.1, forward strand.
CTTCGGCCGCGGACCGCCCCTCCTCCGGGTGGATGTCGGTCGGGATGCCGCGGCCGTTGTCGGTCACCGTGATCGAGTCGTCGGCGTGAATGGTGACGACGATGCGGTCGCAGTAGCCCGCAAGGCTTCATCGATGGCGTTGTCGACGACCTCGAAAACCATGTGATGAAGGCCGGTCCCGTCGTCGGTGTCGCCGATGTACATTCCCGGGCGCTTGCGGACAGCGTCGAGCCCTTTTAACACCTTGATTTTACTGGAGTCGTAGACGTCTTCGTTGGACATGTGATTACCCGGGGCCATAACCAATCAATTATAGCAATTTTTCGCTCTTTTTGCTTTGTTTTCAGACGCTTGGTTCCCCGCGGCCCGGGGTCCCGGCATCCCGGCTGCGTCGGCGGGTGCCGGCCCGATTCCGCCGGCGGCAGGCTGTGGATAAGGCTGTGGATCGGTGGTCGACTCGGGGTCGATTCGCGGAGCTGCATCACCAGGCGGCCGCATCGTGCCGGCGGCACGCGCGCCGTCGCTCGCCGGGTCCTTTGCCCGATGTTTCACGTGAAACACTCCGGGCCCCGCGTCGCCCGGCTCGCCGCGGGGCCCGCCTGGGCGCCTCGCCCGCCGCCTGTGGATAACGCCTTGCGCTCAAGCCGCTTTGCGCCCCCCCCCTACTGCGCGGACCGCACCACGCTTCCGCGTTCCACGTGAAACAGCCGCCCAGCCCCGGGGAGCCCCGCCACGTCGGCCCGCAACGAGGTCACCAGCAGCTGTACCGGCAGCTCCCGCACGCACTCCAGCAGCCGAGCGAGGTTCCCGGCGTCGAGCTCC
>DATHZW010000165.1:0-2559 GCA_035458405.1 Steroidobacteraceae bacterium
GAAGCCGGCGATGTCGCCCACGACCCCGCCGCCCAGGGCGAGCACCGCGCAGTCCCGGTTCATCTTCGATTCGACCAGCGCGTCGAACACGCGCGAGACCGTCGCCAGCGTCTTGTGGGCCTCGCCGTCGGGCAGGAGGCAACGGCCCACCCTGAAGCCCGCGAGCGCGGCCTCGAGCCGCGGCGACCAGAGTGGCGCTACCGTCACGTTGCTGACCAGCATGACGTCGCGTGCGCGGACCCGGGCCTCGAGCAGCCCGGCGTCGCCGAGCAGGCCGGGCCCGACCAGGATGGGGTAACTGCGCGGGCCGAGATCGATATCCAGCGTCTGCATGGGTTTTCAGCGTCCTCAGCAGTCGAAGCCAAGCTGCCGCAGCCGATCGGCGATCTCGTCGGCAACCGAACCGACCTTGCGGCCGTCGGTCCGGACCGTGATCGCCGCCAGGGAGCGATACAGGGGCTCGCGCAGGGCCATCAGGGACTCGAGCTTGCCGCGCGGATCGTCGACATGGAGCAGCGGGCGGGCACGGCTGCGGCTCGTGCGCGCGACCTGCTGGGCGACCGACGTCTCAAGATAGACCACCACGCCCCTTGCCGCCAGGCACTGGCGGTTCTCCGCCGCCAGGATTGCGCCGCCGCCGGTACCGAGTACGATGCCGGGGCGCCGCGAGAGTTCGTCGATCACTTCCCGCTCCCTGGCCCGGAAGCCTTCCTCGCCTTCCTTCTCAAAGATGAAGGGAATGTCGACGCCGGTGCGCGCCTCGATCTCGGTGTCGCTGTCGAGGAAGCGGTAGCCGAGCCTGCGGGCCAGCTGCCGGCCGACCGCCGTCTTGCCCGACCCCATCGGCCCGACCAGGAATACGCTCCGGCCCTGTTCGGCATCCATGGCAACGTCCGTCAATGCACACGGCCGCCCGAGGGCGGCCGTGTGACTTTGCCGTTGGGCGATCCGGCGCGCAAGCCGGACAGCCTCACTACTCGATGTTCGAGCCTTCGCGCAGGATCTTCGGCGTCACGAAGATCAGCAGCTCGTCCCGATTGTTGCTCTTGGTCGTGGACCTGAACAGGTACTTGAGTCCCGGGATATCGCCGAGGAACGGCACCTTGCGCTCGCCCTCGCGCCGCTCGGTCTCCATGATCCCGCCGAGCACGACGGTCTGGCCGTCGTTCACCAGGACCTGGGTCGTGATCGAGCGCGTGTCGATCGAGGGCACGAAGCCGCCGGTGGCGCTCGGCACCAGCTCGCCGACGCTGTCCTTGTTGACCTCGAGGTCCAGGATCACCCGATCGTCCGGGGTGATCTGCGGAGTCACCTTCAGCGACAGCACGGCCTTCTTGAAGCTGGTGGTCGTCGCGCCGCTGGAAGAGGACTCCTGGTAGGGGATCTCGACGCCCTGCTCGATCACCGCCTCGCGCTGGTTGGCCGTGATGATGCGCGGCGAAGACACGATCTCGCCCTTGCCCTCGGCCTGCGCCGCCGAGATCTCGAGGTCGATCAGGAAATCGTCGAAGTCCAGGATCGCCAGCGCGATCCGCCCGGCCGGGTTGCTGACCGGCATGTTGACGTTGTAGCGGTCGAAGTTGCCGAAAGGCACCTGGACCGGATAAGGGTTGCCGGTGTTGGCGAGGTTGTCGAGCGCCGAACTCACGATCGAATCGGTCGCCCCGGCGCTGCCGCTGATGGCGAACAGGTCCGAGACGTCGTCGGATACCCGGGTGAATCCGGCCCGCACGCCGAGGTCGCGCGAGAAGTCGTCGCTGACGATGACGATGCGCGTCTCGATCAGCACCTGGCGGACCGGAATGTCCAGGGTCGCCACCATGGCGCGGATCTGGTCGAGCTGCTCCGCGGTGTCCTGCACCAGCAGCGTGTTGGTCCGCTCGTCGATGCTGACGTTGCCGCGCGCCGACAGCAGCGAGCCGCCGCCGCCCGACTTGAGCAGCTTGGCGATGTCGGCCGCCTTGGCATAGTTGACCTGCAGGAACTCCGTGCGCAGCGGCGCCAGTTCCTGGATGTCCTTCTGCGCGGCCAGCTCGGCCTTCTCGCGGTCGGCAATCTCGGCCTGCGGCGCGACCAGGATCACGTTGTCCTTCTTGCGCATGTCGAGGCCCTTGGTGCGCAGGACGATGTCCATCGCCTGGTCCCAGGGAACGTTCTGCAGGCGCAGGGTGACGCGGCCCTTGACCGTGTCGCTGACCACGATGTTCTGGCCGCTGGTGTCGGCCAGCAGCTGCAGCACCGCGCGCACGTCGATGTCCTGGAAGTTGAGCGTCAGGCGCTCGCCGGTGTAGATCTTCTCCGCCTCGGTCACCAGCGTCTTCTTCGGGCGTTCCTTGACCTCGATGACGTAGGTGTCGTCGGTCTGGTAGGCCAGCTGCTCGAAGTCGCCGCTCGCGGTGACGACAACGCGTGCGCCGCTGCCGGAGCGCGTGGCGTCGACGGTCGAGACCGGCGTCGCGAAGTCCAGCACGTCATAGCGCTTCATCAGCGCCTCGGGCAATTGCGCGCCGGTGAAATCGACGATCACCCGGTTGCCTTCCTGCTTGAGGCTCGCCGGCG
>DATHZW010000166.1:0-3157 GCA_035458405.1 Steroidobacteraceae bacterium
TATCCTAACCTGCCCGCGGGCGGGCGGCATCCGTCCCGCGTTGACCGTATCTTCGACACAGTCCCATAATGCAGCCATGGCTGAGCAATCCAACAAGTCGGCGGTAGAGCAGGAACTGAAGCGCCTGGAACGGCGGCTCGACGAGCTCGTCGGCGCGGTCTCCCAGCTCAAGGACGAGAACCGGGCGCTCCGGCAACGACAGGACACCCTGTCGGCCGAACGCGCCACGCTGCTTGCCAAGAACGAGCAGGTGCGGGCGCGGGTCGAGGCCATGATCGGGCGATTGAAATCCATGGAGAGCGGAGCGTGAGCGGCGAGGCGACCCGGGTCAGCATCCGTATCCTCGAGAAGGAGTATCACGTCGCGTGTCCGCCCGAGGAACGGCGGGCCTTGCTCGATTCCGCCGAACTCCTGAACAGCCGCATGCGCGAAATTCGCGACAGCGGCAAGGTGGTCGGCCTCGACCGGATCGCCGTCATGGCGGCGCTCAACATCACCAACGAGTTGCTGCGCACCAAGGGCCGCGACGAGACTCTGGAGACCGACGTGACCGACCGCCTGCGCTCCCTGCGTGAGCGCGTGGAATCGGCGCTGGCGAATGGCCAGCAGCTGGAATTGTAGTATCAAGGTGCACCCCTTGCCGGGTGCACGACGATTTGGCGCCGCCTGCGGTGTTCGATGCGGGTCTGGGAACCTCTCGACCCTAATGTGAAAAACCCAGGGGCCCGGTTCAGCAGCAGCATTGTGCAAGTCCGCCTTCGAGCGGGAAGCCTTAGCTGCCGCGACTTGCCCCACTTGTTGCTCCGTGTCGAGAGCAGCGGCCGGCAACGGCACAGGCGGGTGGCGCCTCCCCTTCTTCCGGGCAGCATGACGTGACGACCGCAGTGCGAGATGACCGGGCCGCCGTGCGGCGTCGCCTGCGGGCCGAGCGCCGCGAGATTCCCGCCGACCTGCGCGACGCCGCAGCCGCTGCGGTCGCCGCCAACCTGGCCCGCCTGGGACTGCCCAAGCCCGGCACGCGGGTCGCGGCGTACCTGCCCATGGACGGCGAACTGGATCCAGCCCCCGCCTTATCCCTCGCCCGCCGCCGTGGCTGCGACCTGTTCCTCCCGGTCGTCACCCGCTTCAGCCGCCGCAGCATGCGTTTCTCCAGGCTGGGCGCGGGCGCCGCCATGCGGCGCAACCGCTGGGGAATATTCGAACCCGACCGCCCGGGAATCAACGGCCGCTGGCTGGACCTGGCACTCGTGCCCTGTGTCGCCTTCGACGCCAGCGGCGAACGCCTCGGCATGGGCGCGGGGTTCTATGACCGCCACTTTTCCTTCCTGAAGCACCGGTCCGCCTGGCGCCGCCCCCGGCTTCTGGGCCTCGCCTACGAGTTCCAGCGCACGAGCGGCATCGACGTCCGGCCCTGGGACGTGCCGCTATGGGGGGTCGTGACCGAACTCGGCGTCTATGGACGCGCGGCGGAGTTCCTCCGCCGGACCACTACGGAGACTGCAGAGTGAACTACTGGTTGTTCAAGTCCGAGCCCGACACCTTCGGCATCGACGCGCTGGCCGCGATGCCCAGGCGAACTACGCACTGGGATGGCGTACGCAACTTCCAGGCCCGCAACATGATGCGCGACGACATGCAGCGCGGCGACCTTGGCTTTTTCTATCACTCCAGCTGCGCGGACCCCGCGATCGCGGGTGTGGTCAAGGTCGTGCGCGAGGCACATCCCGACCACACTGCGTTCGACTCGGGCAGCAAGTACTTCGACGCCGACAGCGATCCGGCGGCGCCGCGCTGGTTCATGGTGGACGTCCAGCTGGTGCGCAAGTTTGCGCAACCGGTCACCCTGGCGACGCTTCGGCGGCACGCCGACGGCAAGCTCAGGGACATGTGGATACTGCGTCGTGGCAACCGTCTCTCCATCACGCCGGTCACTGCCGCGCACTGGAAATTCATCAACTCTCTCGCCGGCAAGTAGGTTCTGCCCGGTGCGCGGCCCTCGGAAAAAAAAGGGGGTTCGCGCGATTCGTTTTCGCGCGAACTCGTTCGTCGCGAATCGCGGCATGCGGGCGACGAGCGATCGCGTCTCGACGTTCGTCTAAGAACGCGACGCATGCGTCGCGTCGAATCATCAGTTCGCGCGCGTACCCCTTGCTTGCAATCCTGTCAACCATGTATATACTCGCTCCCCGGATTAACCCGACATGGAGATCCATAATGGCGACCAAGAAGAAGGCTGCGAAGAAGGCTAAGAAGCCGGCCAAGAAGGCGGCTAAGAAGAAGGCGACGAAGAAGGCTGCGAAGAAGAAGTAAGCCTTCGGCAGCAAGAACGGCGGTTGGATGATCGAGAGACTTCCCGCCGCCGGTTCTGAAAGCTAATGACTGTGCCCGCGAAAGCGGGCACAGTCATTTCTGGTGGCGGCAATCGCAGAGTTCACAGGCGGTGCAGCAATGACCCCCGAAGAAAAGAAGCGGCGCGCGGCAGAGGCCGCAATCGGCTACGTCACCGACGGCATGATGGTCGGCGTGGGCACCGGCTCGACCGTCAACCATTTCATAGCCGCCCTGACGGGATGGCGCGACCGGATCGCGGGCGCGGTCTCGTCGTCTGACGCCAGCACGCTGCTGCTGAAGCAGGCCGGCATCGAGGTGTTCGACCTGAACTCGGTCGGCGACCTGGAGCTGTACGTGGACGGCGCCGACGAGGCGACCCGCCACCTGCAGCTGATCAAGGGCGGGGGCGCCGCGCTGACGCGCGAGAAGATCGTTGCGTCTGCCAGCCGGCGCTTCATCTGCATCGTCGACGACTCCAAGCTGGTCGAAGTGCTCGGGCGTTTCCCGCAGCCGGTCGAGGTCATTCCGATGGCCCGCTCGCTGGTGGCGCGCCAGCTCGTCAAGCTCGGCGGCCAGCCGGTGTGGCGCGAAGGCGTCGTCACCGACAACGGTAACCTGATCCTGGACGTCCACAACCTGGAGATCCTGGATCCGCCGTCGCTGGAGTCGGAGATCAACCAGCTGCCGGGCGTCGTCACCGTCGGACTGTTCGCCCGCCGCCCGGCCGACGTGCTGCTCGTCGCGGGACCCGACGGCGTGGAGCGCATCGAACGCTGAGCACCACCGCGCGGCAGGCGGCGCCAGGCACCGGGCCGGCACCCTGAAG
>DATHZW010000167.1:0-2939 GCA_035458405.1 Steroidobacteraceae bacterium
GTCCAGGGCCTCGTCCCAGGATATCCGCTGCCAGCCGTCGCCATGGCGGCGAACGGGATGCCTGAGCCGGTCGGGATCCTCGTGGATGTCCTTGATCGCCACCGCCTGCGGGCAGATGTGGCCGCGGCTGAAGGGGTCGGCGTCATCGCCGCGAATCGAGAGAATCTCACTTCCGCGGACGCGAATCTCGATCCCGCAGATGGCCTCGCAAAGGTGGCAAGTGCGGTAATGGGTCCGTTCTTCAGCGGTCATGCGGCATTCCCGTGGCCCTTTGCGGCCAGTTTAAGTGCTTTCCGGGCGGGCGTCCGGCACGGCATCGTGGCAGGATCGAATCCGGGATGCGCGCTGGCGACCCGGTGCGCCGGTCAGTAGCATTCGCCTGGGCTTTGAACCAGGCCTGGGAGCAAGGTGGATGAAGCAGCAGGACGACGGACTGGCCACCGCGGACCTCTCGGATGCCAACCCGGCGGTACAGGTAGCCGAGCCGGTGCTGAGGCACTTCGGCGGGCGCAGGCGCTTTTCGGGGCGGATCGCGACCGTCCTGTGCCTGGAGGACAATTCGGCGGTCCGGGAGGCGGTTGGCCAGCCGGGTGAGGGCCGGGTCCTGGTTGTCGACGGCGGCGGGTCGCTGCAGTGCGCCCTGCTGGGGGACATGCTGGCCGAAAAGGCGGTTGCCAATGGATGGTCTGGTGTCGTGATCAACGGCTGCGCACGGGACACGTTTCGGCTGGGCCAGCTCGACCTGGGAGTGATGGCGCTGGCTCCGCACCCCCGGCGCAGCGAGAAGCGGGGGCACGGCGACCGCGATGTGCCGGTGCGCTTCGCGGGCGTGACCTTCCGTTCCGGTGACTACGTCTATGCCGACGAGGACGGCCTCATTGTCAGCGGTTCCGACCTGACCCGGTCCGGCTGATAAGGCCCGGGTACCCGGGGCGAGGCCTGCACACAAGCCATTGAGAAATCGGGGTGCTTTGCTCTATAATCCCGCGCGGTCGGGGCGGCTTGGCAGCCGCGGTTCGGGCAGCGAGGCCCGATGGCGGTTCCCCGAAACCGAGGTTTTCGAGAGAAGGCCCCCTCGCGGGGCCTTTTTGTTACCACTACGACGCCTGGCTGGCTCGTGGCGGCGGGGTGACGGCCTGGGGTCGTCACCTGCTGCGGAGAAGAATGAAGAAATGGGCCCATGGGCCCATTTTTTGTTGGCGGCGCGGACGGTCGGGCGGGTTGCGCGGAGGCCCATGAAGGCACAGCTGATCCGGCTCCTGGAGCCGGCCATCGAGGCCGCCGGCTACGAACTCGTGGAACTCGAGTTCAGTCCGGCGTCGGCGCGGGCGCTGCTGCGGGTATACATCGACCGCAGGGATGGCGAGAACGTCAACGTCGACGACTGCGCCGCCGTGAGTCGAGCGATCAGCGCGGTGCTGGATGTCGCGGACCCGATCGAGCGGGCCTACGAGCTCGAGGTGTCCTCGCCGGGATTCGACCGGCCGTTGCGGAAGCGGGCTCATTTCGAGCGCTTCGTCGGCAGCGAGGCCCGGGTCGAGCTGTCGGGGCCGCTGGAGGGCAGGAAGAGATTCAAGGGGCAGCTGGTAGCCGTTGAGGGCGACGAGCTGGTCATGGAAGTGGACGGGCGCAGCTGGCGCCTGCCACTGGGGCAGATCGAGAAGGCAAGGCTTGTCGCCTGATGGCGGCACACAGACGGGATTACGGGACATGAACAGGCAGATCCTTGAAGTCGTCGAAGCGGTGTCCAACGAGAAGGGCGTCGCACGCGAAATCATTTTCGAGGCGCTCGAGGCCGCGCTGGCCTCGGCGACCCGCCGCAAGCACGGCGAGGATATCGAGGTGAGGGTCGCGATCGACCGCAAGACGGGTGAGTACGAGACCTTCCGGCGCTGGAAGGTCTTCGCTGACGATTCGGCCGAGCTGGAAGTGCCCGAGCACGAACTGCGGCTCGATGACGCAGTGGATGTCGATCCAGCGGCCGAGGTGGGCGGCTACGTCGAAGTCCCGATGGAATCGGTCGTCTTCGGGCGCATCGCCGCCCAGACCGCCAAGCAGGTCATCGTGCAGAAGGTACGCGAGGCCGAGCGGGCGCAGGTCGTCGAGGAATACAAGGACCGCGCCATGACGCTGGTCTCGGGCACGGTCAAGCGCGTGGACCGCAACGGCGTCTTTGTCGACCTCGGCGGCAACGCCGAGGGGTTCATCCCCCGCGAGCACATGATTCCACGCGAGATCGTCCGTCCCCAGGACAGGATCAAGGCGCTGCTGCGCGAGGTCCGCACGGAAATCCGCGGACCCCAGCTGTTCATGTCGCGCACCGCACCGGAATTCCTCGTCGAGCTGTTCAAGATCGAGGTGCCGGAAGTCGGCCAGGGGCTGATCCAGATCCTCGGCGCAGCCCGCGACCCGGGCGCAAGGGCGAAGATCGCGGTCAAGAGCCTCGAGCCGCGAATCGACCCGGTTGGCGCCTGCGTCGGCATGCGCGGTTCACGCGTGCAGGCGGTGTCCAACGAGATCGCCGGCGAGCGGGTCGACATCATCCCGTGGGTGGAAAATGCGGCGCAGTTCGTCATCAACGCGATGCAGCCCGCCGAGGTGACCTCCATCGTCGTCGATGAGGACGCGCATTCCATGGACATCGCGGTGGCCGAGGACCGGCTGTCGCAGGCGATCGGCCGCGGCGGCCAGAACGTCCGGCTGGCGAGCGAGCTGACGGGCTGGCGCCTGAACGTGATGTCCGAGCAGGCTGCCACGGAAAAGAGCGAGGGCGAGCAGCTGGAGCTGCGTGCGCTGTTCATGAAGCAGCTGGACGTCGATGAAGACGTCGCGACGATCCTGGTGCAGGAAGGCTTTTCCTCGATCGAGGAAATCGCCTACGTGCCGACCACGGAGCTGGTCGGTATCGAGGAGTTCGACGAGGACATCGTCGAGGAGCT
>DATHZW010000168.1:0-17012 GCA_035458405.1 Steroidobacteraceae bacterium
GACGTCCGTATCGGGACAGGGCACCATCACCCTCGACCCGCAGAAGAGCGGCTACCAGAAGAACAACATCGTAGCCGTGGAGGCGGTGGCAGAACAGGGATGGTCCTTCGTCAACTGGGGCGGCGACCTGAGCGGCACCCAGAACCCGACGACGCTGCGGGTAAGCGGCGAGCACTCCATCACGGCCCTCTTCACTGCGGACTCTTCGTCGGGCGGTGGTGGTGGGGCCGGCTCCGGCGGCGGCGGGACGGTCGTCGGCGTGTACCATCCTGATCCCCTGCCCCAGCGCGGCATGATCGTCGGCTACTTCGCGCAGTGGACGATCTACAGGCGCGGTTACCTGCCGAGGCACGTCGAGGCAAGCGGGGCAGCGGGCCGGCTCGACGTCATCAACTACGCATTTGCGGCGCCCGACGCGAACCTGCGCTGCGCCAGTCTCGACACCTTCGCGGATTTCGGCAAGCGCTATGACGCCAGCGAGAGCGTTGACGGCATCGCCGACACGGTCTCGCAGCCGCTGAAGGGCAACTTCAACCAGTTGTTGAAGCTGAAGCAGTTACACCCGAACCTGCGCGTCATGATCTCCCTGGGCGGCTGGACGGAGTCCTATCGCTTCACCGAGGTGGCGAAGCCCGAAAACCGGCAGGCCTTCGTCAAGAGCTGCATCGACATGTTCATTCGTGGCGATGTCGCCCCCGGCATCAGTGCGGCAGGCCTGTTCGACGGCATCGATGTCGACTGGGAATATCCCGGGAGCTGCGGCAATACCTGCGACTGGAGCGCGGCGGATGCCGTCAACTTCAGCGAACTGCTTGCGGAGTTTCGCAGTCAGCTGGATGGCGTGGCAGCAGAGGTCGTCGCGGCCGGCGGGAATGAACCCGAGTACCTGCTCACGATTGCGGCACCGGCGGGTGCGGCGAACTACGTGCCTCTGGAGGACGAGCTCGGTGGCATCCAGTCGCCGCTCGACTGGATCAACGTCATGACCTACGACTTCCACGGTGGCTGGGAGTCGTCGGGGCCGACGAATCATCACGCCGCCCTTTATCCTTCTGCTTGTGAGGATCCCGATGGCGACTGGGCCGACAAGGCGATCCAGGCGTACCAGAGCAAAGGGGTTCCAGCCTCCAAGCTGACGCTGGGCGTGCCGTTTTACGGCCGCGGCTGGCGCGCAGCGGCCGTGAACGACGGCCTTTGCCAGCCGGCGAGTGGCGTGCCGCGGGGGACCTACGAGAAAGGCGTTGACGATTACGAGGTGCTCGACGCGAAAGGGAAGCCCGACTATCGGGATGAAGGAACGGGGACGCATTGGACCTTCGACGGCAGCCAGTTCTGGAGCTACGACGATACGGTCTCCGTGTCCTGGAAAGCGGACTATGCCAACTGCGAGGGCCTGCGCGGCGTGATGTTCTGGGAGCTCTCCGGTGACGACCCGAACGGCTCGCTTCTCAATGCGCTGGATGAGCGACTCGGTAACGTGGAATTCACATGCAGCGCGACCGGGTCGACACCGCCGTAACTACGCGGCCGCCTGGAATCGATGAGCGATAGCCCGCGGGTTGCCTTCGTCACCGGCGCGATCGCGGCCCGTGCCGGGCGTGTCGCAGCACGCCATCCGGGCCTGACGCTGCTGGTCAAAGACGCCGGCGTCACTCTTTCCAGTAGGCCGCCCGGTGCGGGAACACCCAGCGGACGCCGCCGCGCGGGTCCTCGGTATCGCCGTCGTAGCGCGGGATCAGGTGCAGGTGCAGGTGCCGCACCGTCTGGCCCGCTGCAGGACCGTCGTTGATGCCGATGTTGTAGCCGGCCGGCGCATGCTCCGTGTCGAGTTGCTGCTTCGCCTGCGCAAGCAGGCTCATGACGGCCAGCTGCTCCTCTGGCGTGGCGTCGAACCACGAGGCGACGTGCCGTTTGGGGATGACCAGCGTGTGGCCGGGCGAGACGGGAAAACCGTCGCGAATGACGACCGCCAGCTCGTTGGTGGCGACGATGCGCTCGTTGGCGAGCGTGCAGAAAGGACAGGGTGTGCTCATGGGGGCGCGAGGATACACCCGCCGCGGGGCGGACCGCTAACTTCGGGAAACCGCAGTCCCGCCGCCGTCGGTGCCTGGCACCGTCTCCGGTGCCTGGCGCCTCTTACCTGGCACCTCTTACCGTCCGCGTCGCTCAGTCCTTCTGGTAGGTGCCGACGAGCTCGAACCGCGCGAGCACGTGGCCCTGCATCGCCTTCTCGAGCTCGGCCTTGGTTGGCTGGCCCAGGTCGGGGAGCACCGTGTCGAGCGCATACAGCTTGTGGAAATATCGGTGCCGGCCGATGGGCGGGCAGGGCCCGCCGTAGCCGGTGCGTCCCCAGTCGTTCTTGCCCTCGCGCGTTCCTGCCGGCAGCTCGCCGGGTCTTACGGCCTGCTTCAATCCGCCGGCGTCGGTGGGCAGGTTGTACAGCACCCAGTGCACCCAGGTCCGCTTCGGTGCGGCCGGGTCGGGGGCGTCCGGGTCGTCGACGATCAGCGCCAGGCTCCGGGCGCCCTCCGGGATGCCGCTCCACGCCAGGGGCACGGAGATATCGTCGCCCTGGCAGGTGTACAGCCGCGGAATCGGTTCGTTGTGGGTAAACGCCGAGGAAGTGAGTGCAAGCGCCATGATCGTCTCCAGCATGCCGCGTCCCTTACGTCGCCGATGACTGAGACCCGATCATAGGACGATGCGGCCAGTCTCCGAATCGGGACTTGGCGAGGCCTCGCCGCCATTGCCGGCCTGCCGGCCTGACCGGTTGCACTACAATCGTGGCGACGATCCGGTCGAGGAGCAGAGATGGGCGATCAAGAGCTCGAATATGTCGGATTCTGGCCCCGAGTTGGCGCCAGCATCATCGACTCCATCCTCGTGGCGGTGATCCTGTTCCCGTTGATGACCTGGTTCTACGGCGGCGATTACTGGCTCGACCCACGGCTGATCAAGGGGCCCGTCGATTTCCTCTTCTCCTGGGTCCTGCCGGCGGTCGCCATTGTCGTCTTCTGGATCTATCGCCAGGCGACGCCCGGAAAGATGGCGGTCTCCGCGCGGATCGTCGACGCGAAGACGGGTGGCAAGCCGACCACGCGGCAGCTGATCGTCCGCTACCTCGGGTACTTCGTCTCGACCATTCCCCTGGGGCTCGGACTGCTGTGGGTCGCCTTCGACCCCCGCAAGCAGGGCTGGCACGACAAGCTGGCCGGGACGGTGGTCGTTCGACCGCGGAACCGGGGCCCGGCGGCGGTCAGCTTCGATCCCCCGTCGTGACCGGCCCCCGGAGTCCCGACGGCCAGCCCCGGTGTCCCGCCGTTCAGCCCGGATTCAGGGGTTCCCGGGCTGAATAGGCTCATGAAGGCCGTCATTTTTACGGCCCGTGTCGCTGAACGAAGACGGCCAAGGATGGTCAAATCAGGCAGTAGAACCCAGGGTTGCCCGCAATGCGCCGAGGCGCCCCGTTTCTTGTCGGGAGGAGACTCATCGTGTCGAGAAAGATTCTGTCGCCCTTTTTGACGTTACCCGTCGCACTGGCCGTGCTGGCCCTGTCGGGCTGCGGCAAGTCGCCCGCGCCACCGGCTGCGGAGCCGGAAAAGGCTGCCGCTGAGACTGCGCAGCCTGCGCCGGCCGAGGACGCCGCGGCGGCCGAGCTGGCCGCCAAGGAAGAGGAGCTGGCCAGGCGCGAAGCCGAGGTGGTGCTCAAGGAGCGTGAGGCCGAGGTCGCGCGACGTGAGGCCGAACTCGCCGCCAAGGAAACTGCGGCCACCAGGCAGGCTCCCGCGAAGACGGCCGTAGCCAAGCCCGCGACGACCACGGCCACGGCCGCTGCGCCGCCCGCGCCTGCCAAGACTTCGCCGCCGCCGGCGCCGAAGCCGATCGTAGTGCCTGCGGGCACGGCGTTTTCCGCCGAGCTGATCACGCCGTTGTCCACCAAGACGGCCCGCAAGGGCGACCGCTTCCAGGCCACGCTCATCGCGCCGGTCATTGTCGATGGCCAGACGGCCGTGCCGGCCGGGGCGATGGTCGGCGGCTACGTGGTCGAGAAGGTCTCAGGCAGCAAGGAGATCGGCGCCACGCCGTCGCTGACCCTGACCTTCGACCAGCTGGTGCCGACGCCGGACTACAGCGTCGCCATTTCCGGCCAGCTGGTGCAGACGGGCAAGAGCGAAGCCGCTGCCGACACCGCGAAGATCGCGGGCGGCGCGATCGCCGGCGCGGTCATCGGCCACCAGATCAGCAAGGACAAGGGCAGCATCATCGGTGGCGTGCTCGGCGCGGCGGCGGGCACCGCCGCGGCCAAGAACACGGGCGCGGAGATCGAGCTTCCGGCCGGCACCCAGGTCGGCTTCGTGCTCAACTCGGCGGTGGAAGTGAAGCCCTGACGGGCCGGGTTGCTCCTGAACGGGCTGCGGTCGGGCGTTCGTCGCCTGCCGCAGCCCTTTTGATTTGCGGCGCACCGCCCCCCCGGCCGGTTCTCATCAATAGTGCGGCGGGACCTCGTGCGGGTCCTTCTTGTCTTCCGTCCCGCCCCGGATGTCTTCCAACTGCTCCTTCAGCTGCTGGTTGCGCAACGCCAGCCGGTCCAGGTCCTGTTGCTGGCGGACCACGACGTCGCTCAGCTCCTGCAAGCCGCGCTCGAGGTGGGCAATCTTGATTTCCAGTGCCTCGAAGCGGTCGGTGTCGGTCATCGCTGTCCTTCCCGGGGGCGGCTGACGCAAGCGTAGCCGCTGGGGCGTCACAAGGAAAACTCCCACCCGCCCGGCCTGCCACCATCGTCGCCAATGACCTGCCGCCGCGCTCCTGCAATAATGCAGGCGCAATGTCACCCAGCCCGTCGCGGGCGCCACTGGAGAGCCTCATGAGCAAGGGACAGGACAAGAAGAAGGAAACCAAGAAGAAGCCGCAGAAGTCGCTTGCCGAGAAGCGCGCAGCCAAGAAGGAAAAGCGTCAGAACCGAGGCTGATCCCGGGAACTCGTCACGGCTCGTGCTGGTTGGCGTAAGCTGCAAACGCGCCGTACTGCTGGCCGATCACTGTGTCGACGACCGGCATGAACGCGTCCAGCTTGTGCGAGGCGTCGCCGCTGAGGCGATAGGTCACGATCGCATCGGTGCCGTGCCCGTTTGGCTCCAGCCTCACCGTCAGCACGCCGCTGACCGCCATGTCCTGCAGCGGCCCCAGGGCGCCGCGCATCCTCAGCAGCCGGCCGGGCATCGCCGTCACGACCCGCGCGTGCTCGACGCTGCCGCCGTCCCAGCTCTCGCAGTAGCAGCCGCCGGCGGCCGGCGCGAGGCTCAGGTTCCCACGGTTGCCCGACCAGGTGTGATCCTCGGGCCACCAGCGCTCGGGATGAACCAGTGTCTGCCAGGCATCCATCGGCGCGGCGCGAAGTGAAAAATGGTGTTCGATCAGCGCGCCGTCGGGCGCGGACCGCACGACCTCGGCTCGTGCCTGGACTGCCAGCAGGACGACGCCGAGAGCCAGGCAGGTGGCCTGGCGCACGAGTCCATCCCTCCAGGGCGCGTTGGCTCCCGGGGAGTTCATGCCAGCGCTCCGGCGCCGCGTCCTGCCAGCCGCATGGGCTTGACTGCCGTCTTGAAGTCCGCGTCGACGTCCTGCACGCGCTCGGGCTTGACCAGGGTCACCGCACCCGACCAGGGGTCCGGCGAGCCCGGCAGGTACACGACCACCCACCCACCCTTCCTGTCGCTCGACCTCGAACGCAATCTGCGACTGGTCGTCGAAGTGCACCATGACCGTCTTCGGCGTCTTCTCGAAGGTCTCGACGCCCAGGCTTTCGGTCATCGACTTGATGAAGGTGTAGCGGGGAAACAGCTCCAGCAATATCCGGTCGAAAGTCTGCTGCAGGCGCTGGCTGCGGCCCCGGGTGGCCAGGAGCCCGGCGAGACAGCAGACGACGATCAGCATCACGACGGCGAGCATGTCGATCACTGCAACGGCACCGATATGCTCTATGCCCAGCTGCACCGCAATCGGCTGGGCGACGGCGCGCATCAGCGCGAGGGCCTTGCCGCCGATGACGATGACGATCACGAACGGGACCAGGAAGATCAGGCCGCCCAGTGCGGTGGTGCTGAAGGCGCTGCGCTTGCTTTTCATGGATGTGGTCCTCGTATCGGGGTTTCAGCACGATGGTGACGTACGGGTCGCCGGCCGGCATCATCGGCGCATGATCCTACCGGCATGCGTGGCGCATCAACTGACATGACGCAGGACAGGAGGAAACGCCGTGGGAAGGCCAGCCGACCGCCGTTGCCCGCGGACCGGCCGCTCAGGCCGCTGGGCAACGCGGCGCTGCGGACGCGGTTCGACGCGGCGCTCGCGGCCGGCGACGGCCTCGAGGCCGCGCACTGCATCCACGAGCGATGGATGCGAGGCGAATTTCCCGCGCACATCGAGGCGGACCTGGGGCGCCTGTGGGCGGCAGCGGCCGACAGCGTTCCGGAGTGGCTGCCCATGCGCTATGTCGGCTGGCTGCCGAAGGCCTACGAGGTCGCGGCCCGCTGCCGGGCGACAGGCAGGGGCCGGACGCACATCTACCTCGTGCTGCTCGACTATGCGGACAGTCGCCCGGATCCCTTCGGCGTCTATGTCGGCATGAGCAAGTACCGGGCGGCGCAGCGCTTCGACCAGCACAAGGCGGGCATCCGTGCCGCCGGCAGCGTACTGAAACGCGGGCTCGAGGTGCTGACCGGCCCGGTGCTGCACCTGCAGTTCATCCCGCGCGCCGAGGCGGCGCGCATCGAGGAGGAACTCGCCGAAGCGTTGCGGGCGGAGGGCCTGTTCGTGAAAGGCGGCCACTGACTCCCCCCTGGGTCACGGCCTGAGCCAGCCCCGCGGTTACCTTCCCCTGCAACCAGGCAGGAGGGGGACGGCCATGTGGCAGGCGAGGATCGAGCGATTCGGGGCGCTGTTCGAGGCGGGCGTGCTGGGGTTCGGCCTGCTCTGGGCGCTGTGGGCCGCGGCGCTTGCCTAGACGCCCAGCGTCGGCCGTCGCTTGCGCCAGGCCTCGCGCGTCTGGCCCCAGACCTGGATCTCGAGGTTCTCGTAAGGGGGCGGCAACTGCGCGCGACGCAGCCGCTCGGAGCCGAGCCGAAGGGCCAGCGCCCAGGAGCGCTGGTTCTCGTCATCGATGCAGTGGATGACGTCGGTCCAGCCGAGCACGTCGAACGCGTAGTCGATGGAGGCCACGGCGGCCTCGAAGGCAAAGCCGCGGCCCTCCGCCTCATAGGCCAGCGACCAACCGACCTCCGTGCCCGGCCAGCCCTCGGGCTGCCACGGACCCGCGCGGCCGATCCAGCGTCCGCTGGCCTTTTCGATCAGCGAGAACATCCCGAAGCCGAGCATGGCCCACGATCCGGCCATGGTCGTGAAGCCACGCCAGGAGGTCGAGCGCGCCTGCGGCCCTCCCAGGAACTTCATGCCACGGGGGTCCGCCGTGGCCGCGGCCCAGGCGTCGAAATCCTCCAGTCGCGGCGGACGGAGGATGAGGCGGGCCGTCTCGAGCCGGACGTCGGGCAGCATGTTCGTCACCGCAAAGGTGCCAGATGGGGGACAGTTTACCGATTTCCCGTAACGCCCATTCCGGGAGCGCCGGTGACCTGCGCCTGCCGTGAAATCGTCAAGCCGTCCCCGAACTGCTAGCCGCCGAACAGCGCTTTCGCAAGCCGCGGGTGCGCGGCGAAGCGCACCAGGTACGGCAGTTCCTGCCGGCCGGCCTTGGCGCGCACGATCTCGGCCAGCTCCCGCCGCTGGGCAGGCCGCCAGCGAGAGACGCCCGGCAGCGACGCGATCAGCGGCGCCCAGCGGCGCCAGGCAAGGCGCTCGTCACGGCTGAAATGGGCCAGCGACCCCAGTCCCGTGACGGCCAGGGCGGAGCGCTCGGCCGCCGCGAGCGCGTCCTCGCCGCCGCCGCGCCGCGCAAGCCAGGCAACGGCGCGTTCGTACGCCGACCCCAGGGGCGGCAGGCCGCGACGTGCCTCGGCGTCGAGATCGAAGAAAAGGTGCGACTCGGCCAGCTTGCCGAGCGTGCGGGCCGAGGATCGATGGCGCGGGTTGATTCGCGTGCGGGCCAGCTCCACGCGCATGATGCGCCGGGCCGCGATCGACTGCGGGCGGAAGCCGAGCTTCTGGTAGAACCACCACGCACCGGTCTCGATGCCTTCCTCGTTGCCCCGTCCAAGCTGGTAGGGCTCGATGCTGAACGACTCGGCCCCGAACAGGTGGCGGATGGACGACAGCAGCCGGCCGAAAACGTAGGCGGCCTCGCCGCCGCGGAAGGTCTCGAAGGTGTTGAAGGAGACCGCGGCATACGGCCCCAGCGCGTCGACCTGCACGTAGCCGATGGGCACGCCGTTCTTCAGCATCAGGCAGCCGTACACGGCGGGCAGCAGGAAGCGCCGCTCCGGCCGGACGCCGCAGAAGGCGAACGCCAGGCCGTCGCCGTCGTCCACCATCCGCACGTCGCGCGGATCGCCATGCTCGAAGGCCGCCAGGTCGCGTGCGCGCGTGATCATCGACCCGCGTGCCAGTTCGATCAGCGCCGCGCCGTCGCGCCGCGACAGCTGGCGCACGCCGCGGGGCGGCACGCTCATTGCCGCTCGCAGCTCCGGGCGGGCCCGCCTCAGCCCGGTGGCCTGGAAGGCGCGCGGTGCCGGAGGGAAGAAAGCCCGGCTGCGGGATGGCGTGTCGCGACCGGGCTCCAGCACGTAAGGCGCATCGATCGCGTCGGCGAAGCTCTCGCGGGTGAAGCCGTCGCCGGGCATGCGCGCCAGCCGCTCGACGAGCCAGGCGGCATCCCTGCGCCGCCCCCGCAGGCGATCGATCGCGGCAAATGGCGGCAGCGCTGCGCTGCCCAGCCATTCGGAGGCCACGGCGGGGGCCACCAGCGGCAGTGCCCTGGCGATCCGTCCGGCAGCCTCTGCATCATCGCGTTCGAGGGACAGCTGGTCCGGCCAGCGCCGTGCCAGCCAGAGCGCGGTGGACCAGTAGAACCGATAGTGGATGGCGGTGCCCGCGATCCCGGTGTCGGCCAGCCTGTCGCGATGAGCCAGCAGGTCCGGCCGCCGGTCGAATCGCTCGAGCATCCGCGTCACCTGCGCCAGCACCCTGGCGTCGTCGGGGTAGGCGCGCAGGAAACAAAGGGCCTCGTGCAGGCGCTCCACCTGGCCAGCGGTGCGCAGGCGTGAACGGGAAAGGCGCCGCAGCACGCCGAGCTTGGCGGTCGCGACGCCTTCCCCGTAGGTGGCCTTCAGTCGCTCGAGCCGGCGGAGATCGCTTGCGGACATGGGGTGCCTCCACGCGCGATCCTAGCAGGGAGGGCGAGCCGGCGGCGCGCAGCCAGCGGCTTCATGCCGAACAGCGGTCGCAGCAGCCGGTTGCGCCGGATCACGAACTCGTGCAGCACCGCGCAGCCGCCGATCGTGGCGACGACGACCAGCGCCGGCTCCACGATGGGGCCGAGGGCCTGCTGCGACAGCCAGTAGCCGGCCACGACGGTGAGGGTCTGGTGCAGCACGTACCAGGGATAGACCGCCTCGTTGGCGTAGCTGAGCCAGGGGAATGGCCGGTTCAGGTAGCGATGCGCGAAGCCGAGCACGGCGACGATCCAGATCCAGCGGTTCAGGTAGGTGACCAGCAGCATTGCGAACCGCTGCGCGCCGGTCATGTCCTCCGGGAGGATCCTGGTCAGGAACATCAGCGTGGCGAAGCTGGCCAGCGCCAGCGCCAGCGAGCGGCGGCGCAGCCGGGCCAGCTCGCCCCACAGCCCGGCGTCGGTGCCGATCAGGTAGCCGATGAAGAAGAAGGTGAAGTACTGCGAGTGCGCGTACCAGTCGCCGACCAGCGAGTAGTTCATGTACGGGAAGTGCGGGAACACGAGGAGGCCCGAGGCCATCAGCGGGAGCAGCGGCAGGACCACGATCCAGGAGCCGCGCAGCGCCTGGAAGCGGCGGCGCAGGCCGGCACCCGGGCCGTCGAAGAAACGCATCAGCGGAATGGCGACCAGCGTGTAGGCGAGCAGGTAGGGCAGGTACCAGAGGTGGTTCCAGGTGACGCCGATATCGGAGCCCCCGAAGGCGCCTTCCGGCCAGGGCTGGAAGGTGAAGTAGTGCCACAGGAAGGCGAGGTAGCCAGGCTCGGTTGCGCCGTTGCCGAGGGTCTCGAGGTAGACCTGCGGCGGAATGATGACCGCCATGCCGAACAGCAGCGGGATGCCGAGCCGCGACAGGCGCGAGCGCGCCAGTTGCCCGTCGGTGGTCCGGCGCCTGAGGAAATTGAGCGCCAGGCCGGAGACCAGGAATACCAGCTGCATGCGCCACTGGTGGCTCAGCGTCATCGGCCACTCGAGCCAGCCGGCGATGTGTGCGGACTTCACGTGCCAGTCCCAGGGCGTGTAGAACATGCCGACGTGGAACAGGATCAGCAGACCGAAGACGCACACGCGCAGCGCGTCGATGTCGTGGCGGCGGGCCGGGGCAGCGGGGGTCGCGGTCATGGCAGGGTCCTCCTGGTTCCTGCTGACAGCATCGGAGAGCAGGGCCCGCGGCGGCCAGCGTGAAGTGACCGGCTGACCCGATACCGGGCCGAGCGGCGCCCTGCCGGGGACGAATTGAAAATGAATCAAGGCGTTACGGGTATGATTTGCGCAGATCGAGGGACCAGCGGCGGTCCCTGGGGACGAACGGGGAGGCGCCCGGCATGACCCTGGAGCGGTATCTGCAGCACCGGCGGGCCTTCGAGGCCGGATGGTGGGCGGTCTTCTTCCTGGTGAACTTCGTTGCCAACACGGTCGTCGTCTGGCTGGACCTCGAGAAGATGGGGTTCGACGTGCCGCGCTGGAAGCCGGTCGTCTGGGAAGGCACGTCCTTCCTGGTCCTTGCCCTGATGCTTCCCATCCTGCTGGCCTTCGACCGACGGTTCCCCATCGCCCGTGGATCGATCGGGCGGGGGATCGTCGCGCACGCGCTGTTCACGGTGCCGTGGTCGCTGATGCACGTCGGCGGCATGGTGCTGTTACGCAAGCTCGCCTACATGGCGATGGGGACCACCTATCGTTTCGGCGATTGGCCCAGCGAGCTGTTCTACGAGTACCTGAAGGACTTTCGCGGTTACGCGGGCTTCATCGCGCTGATCTACCTGTATCGCTTCATGCTGCGCCGCGCCCAGGGCGAGGCGCAGTTCCTCGCGGAAGGGGCGGAGGATGCAGTGAGCAGCCCGCAGCCGGTTGCCGACCGCTTCCTCGTCAAGAAACTGGGGCGAGAGTTCCTGGTCAAGGTGGCGGACATCGACTGGATCGAGGCTTCCGGCAACTACGTCAACCTGCGCGTCGGCACGAGGGCCTATCCGCTGCGCGAAACGATGTCGGGCATCGAATCCCGCCTCGCCGACGCCGGCTTCATGCGCGTGCACCGCTCCGCCATCGTCAACCTCGACCGCGTCCAGGAAATCATCCCGTTCGACACGGGCGACGGCGAAGCGCGGCTTGCCGGCGACCTGCGCGTACCGGTGAGCCGGCGGTTCCGCAAGGAACTGCGAGAGCGGCTGGGCTGAGCGCCGCCGGCGACGCCTGCTGCAACGAGGTCGATGCATGCGTGACCAGGGCTTCTACCCGCGCTGGATCGGCGCCAACTGCCTGGGCGAGGCGCTCGGCCTGGGCACGACGTTCGTCCTCGGCACGCTGGTCGCGCCTGCACTCGGCGGCGACACGGGTGCGTCCACCGTGCTGGCGGGAGCCGTCGCAGCGGTCCTGCTGGGCGCCCTGCTGGAGGGCGTCGTCGTCGGCTTCTTCCAGGCGCAGGCGCTGCACCGGTGGCTGCCGACGCTGGCACGACGCGACTGGATCGCCGCGACCGCGATCGGCGCGGGCCTGGCCTGGCTGCTCGGCATGATCCCGAGCACGATCCTGTCACTGATCGACCGCGGCGAGTCCGCAGCGGCCGGCCCGCCGGCGGAACCGTCCACGCTGATGCAGCTGGGCCTGGCGGTCCTGCTCGGACTCGTGTTGGGGCCGGTACTCGCCGCCGCCCAGCTACGCGTGCTGCGGGCGCAGGTATCGCATGCCGGCCGCTGGATCTGGGCCAACGCGCTGGCCTGGGCGCTCGGCATGCCGGTCGTCTTCGCGGGCATGGACCGGTTGCCCTGGGAGTCCGGCGGGCTGCCGCTTTATGCGGGGTTGTTCGCAGTGGCTGCCGTGGCCGGTGCCGTGGTGGGAGCCGTGCATGGCCGCGTGCTGCTCGGGATGCAGCCGACCCGCAGGTAGCAACTTCGCTACGCGTCGCGGGCGTTCAACCGGCGACGGCGGCGAAGCCTGGGCCGGATTTCCGCTGCCGCAGCTGGCGATGCGCGTCCACCCAGTAGCCCCAGGCGACCAGCAGCCACTGTGCGTGACCGGCCCAGGCGATGGCATCGACGCCCGGCGGCGGCGGGCCCAGGACGCTGCCCGCGTAGAGCAGCAGCAGGAACGCGATGAGTCCGTACAGCGCCCAGCGGCCGGTGGCGTCGCGCGCCTCGGTCGTGCGCAGGTAGATCCCCGTGCCCAGTGCAAACAACGACAGCTCGACGACCAGCGTGCCCGGCACGGACTGCCACAAGCCGAGACCGACCAGCGGGCTGTCGCCGGGATACAGCGGCAGGTCGGGACGGTGGACCAGGGCGTCGAGCAGCCAGTGACTGGCCACCAACAGCCCCAGTACCAGCGCCTCGCGCCGCTGGCGGCGCAGCGCGTAGTACCCGAGGCCCAGCGCCGCCCCCCAGCCGAGCACGGCCAGCAGGCTGTGCGAGACGGGGTAGTGCACGAAGTCGAGTGGCGTCATCGCCGTGATGCCGGGCTCGATGCGCACCCGCTCGACGCCGAGCAGCAGCAGCGCCGGCCACAGCAGGTCGATGAACTGCGACGCCAGGAACAGGGTCCCGAGGGAAGCCCTTGGTGCGAGCGGCCTGGCGGCCAGGCCGGCGGCGAAGTGTCCTATGAACATTCAGGTCTCCGTGGGCCGTCGTGCCGCAGCCGGCCAGTGGATGCCGTCCGCTGCAGGCCTCAGTTGAACCAGAGGTACTGCCAGGTAAGGCTGGCGGAGTCGAAGTCGCCGCCGATTCGCGTCCAGGTACCGGTGCTCCATGACAACTTGACGGATTGGCGGGCGGATACCGGTACGGACAAGGTCAGGCCCGCGCGCGAATTTTCCTGCCGGTCGCCCTGCAACACGCCGTCGATCCGCGTCCGCCCGCCGGTGTACCAGGTGAAGTCGGCGGCGAGCCACAGCCGCGGCCTGAAGGTATAGCTGACATGGCCCTGCACTGCGCCGATCGGGTCCTGCTTGCGCCGGGATCCGCCGAAGTAGTCATCGTTGGCGGTATAGAACCATGCGCCAATCGACCCATCCACGCCCCACCTTCCGAATTGCCTGGCGCCCCCAAGTTCAGGCCTGAAGGCCCAGCGGTTGCTGCCGATGTTGATCAGCTTGTCGCCGAAGTACTCGCCGGTGGGAGCCACGATGACCAGGCTGGCCCCGAGCGTCCGGTCGGGGATGTGGCGCGCGAAGGTGACCGGATCGAGCGCGGAACCCGGCATGAGGCTGGCGGTGATCCGCAGCGTGAGATCGCCGGGACCGGCGCGCGACACGGAACGCGGCTCGCCGTCGAGCGTACCGCTGGCGCGGCCGTCCGCGTAGGGCGCGACGATGGCGATGCTGGCCACGCGATCGCCGAGCGCGAAGGTCTGGCCGTAGCCCAGGGCATAGACGTTCAGGTTGACCTTGAAGTCCTCGATGGGCGAGGAGGCGTCCAGGAGCACGTCGCCCTCGGTATGGACCATCGACCCCAGGACAAAGTGGGCGCCGACCGGATTGGGGGCGAAGGCGCGCGGCTCGAGTTGCTGCGCATGGACCGCGGCCGGTCCGGCCAGCAGCGCCAGCAACGCGGCGGCGCGGACGAGCCGGGCTGGACCGGGGACTGACGGCGCGGCGTGCATGGCGAGAGAATTCTGCCGCAAACGTGGCTCTGCGTCAGGAACTTCCGGCGCAGTGGCCGGGACCGCGTCCGCTTCGCCGCGGCGGCGTTCCGTGGCAGGATGGAACGGTGCCGGGACCGGGCCTGAAAGGGGATGCCATGCGCCTGAGTGATCCGAGGACGCTGCATGCGTTGGTCCTGTACCTGCTGCCGGTGCTGGTCGCCTGGGCCGGCTGGGGGGTCGGGGCTGCGCTGGTTGCGGTACTGCTCGTGGCGGTCGCGGGCATCGCCATCCGCCTGCGCGCCACGATGACCCCCCCCTCGGCGCGGCCGCGGCTGCACACGAATTCCTACTCGCACTACGTCGAGAAGGTGCGCTGGTGCCTGGACCGGGCGCAGGTCGACTACGAGGAGGTGCCGAGCATCGGCATCCTCGGCGTGCTGCTGCTGGGCCGCACGGTGCCGGTGCTGGAACTGCCGGCCTCGCGCACGAGCGTCGGCAACTCGGCGGAGATCCTCAGGCTGCTCTGGGGCCTGCACGGCCGCGACCCGTCGGGAATAGCGGCCTTCCTGGAGCCGACCGGGGAGGCGGTGGCGCTGGAGGCGCAGCTCGACCGGGCGCTCGGGGAACAGGTCCGGCGCTGGGCTTACCAGCAGCTCTTCATGGATCCGGCCCTGACCCTGCAAAGCTGGGGCGTCGGAGAGCCGGCCGTGCCCGCCTGGCAGCGTGCGCTGCTGCGACCGCTCAGGCCGCTGCTGAAGGCCGCCGTGCGGCGCATGCTGCGCGTCAATGCGGCTTCGGCGGCGCGGGCGCTGGAAAAGACCAGGGCGGTCTTCGACGAGATGGACGCGCGCCTTGCCGACGGCCGGCGTTACCTGCTCGGCGACCGACTGAGCTTCGCGGACATCACCTTCGCGAGCCTCGGCGCGCTGGCCATCCTGCCGGGAAACTACGGCGGCAGCGCGCTGGCCACGCATTTTCCGCCGGTCGAGTCATTGCCGTCGCCGTGGCGCGAGGAAGTCCTGGCCTTCCGGCAGCGGCCGTCCGGGCAGTTCATCCTGCGGATGTATGGCGAGGAGCGATCGGTGGGCCCGGCCGGCGCGCCGGTGCCGGCCGCGTGACCGCGCGGCAGCTGCGCGACGGGTGACAGCGTTCAATCGACTTTGCGTGGAGGGCGGACTGTGAGCGACGACATGAATCCGGTTTGCCGGCTTGACGATGCGCCGGAGGTCACCGAGAGCCACGCGGGCTGGGCGTCGACCTACAAGGTGCTGACGCCGAACATGCGCAAGCGGGGAGGGTCGCTCGGCGTCTGCCACATGCGCATCCCGCCGGGCCATGCCGCGGTGCCGTTTCATTACCACCTGCGGGAAGACGAGGCGTTCTACGTGCTCGCCGGCCGCGGCGTATTGCGCTATGGCGAGGAGCTGATCGACATAGGGCCAGGCGACTGCATCGCCTGCCCGGCAGGGACCCGGATCGCCCACCAGATCGCGAATCCCCACGACGAGGACCTCGTCTATCTCGCGATGGGGCCCCACGATCCGCACGAGG
This sequence comes from Steroidobacteraceae bacterium, assembly GCA_035458405.1. Lineage (GTDB taxonomy): Bacteria > Pseudomonadota > Gammaproteobacteria > Steroidobacterales > Steroidobacteraceae > SG8-30. The sequence goes on from DATHZW010000168.1 coordinate 15,526, forward strand.
TGTGCGGCTATCCGGACAGCGGCAAGATCTTCGTCCGCAGCGAGGGAACGGTCGGCTACCTGAAGCCGGCCGATTACATGGACGGCGAGCCCGACCGCCCCAGGATCCTCGACCTGATCGACCAGCGGGGCAGCGAATGAAAGCGGCGCCCGTGGTCGGACCGCGCGAAGTGGTCGTCACCGAACTCGACCGGAAATTCCTGCGCGGCATCTACAGCGAGAAGCACGGCTGGGTGGCCGACGAGCCGGTCGAGTACGGCGGCAGCGGCGAGGGTCCCACGCCCTACGACCTGCTGCTGATGTCGCTCGGCGCCTGCACCTCGATGACCGTGCGCCTGTTCGCCCACCACCGGAAGATTCCGCTCGAGGACATCACGGTCCGCCTGCGGCACAAGCACGTGCACGAGGAGGATGCGGAGGGTTACGGTGGCGAGGATCGCCGGCTCGACGTCATCGGGATGGATATCGAGCTGCGGGGCGAACTGACCGATGCCCAGTGCCGTGAACTGCTGGAGATCGCCGCCAACTGCCCGGTGCACCGCACCCTGAAGGGCGAGCTCGAGATCGAGACCAGGCTGAAAGGCCCCGGCTAGCGATCCTGGCGCCGATGGGGTCGAGCGTCGCGTCGGCCCTGAACCGGCCGGGCTTGCCGCGACGCGGGCACGGGTCGCTGCCCATCTTTCCCGCCGTGGCCGCGGGCGCGCTCATGGCCGGGAAGTCGTTGCAGCCTCCTGCCGGGACCTCAGGCGTCCCGCCCGAAGTTCCGGTGCCAGGCACCGGCCAAGCGGGCTTCGGAGTCCAGCGCATGCGCGATGGCATGCAGCCGCCCGGTATTGCTCTTGAACCACTCGCGTCCCGGACGCCAGCGCGTCATGACCGCGATGTAGACGTCGATTGCGGAGAATCGCGATCCGAGGAACCAGGGTTCCCCTGCCGCGGTTTCAACGATACGCCACAGCCGCCGGGCATAGTCGTCCACGGCCGCACGGAAGGGGGCCCGGGCCGCCTCCACGGCAACGAACCGCGACGGATCGTCGGCGTAGGTGAAGGTGGGGTAGACATTGGTCACAAGGAACACCAGCCAGCGCAGGAAGGCCGCGCGAGTGGGCTCGGCCGGCGCCGGGACGAAATCCGTGCGATGCGTCAGCTCCGCCAGGTAGAGGGTAATGGCGGCGCTCTCGGTGAGCACCTCGCCTCCTGGCAACAGCAGCGTGGGAACCTGGGCCACCGGGTTGATGTGCACGAGGGCGGCGCGCGCCTCGGCCGAGCCGAGCAGGTCGCCGACTTCCTCGCGCTGGTATTCGAGCCCGTACCAGTCGAGCTGTGCCTCGATCAGCACCGAGCCCCAGCCGTCGCGCGCGTAAAGGGTGAGCATGGGCCGGAATGTACACCCCGGCGGGCGGGAGGTGCCAGGCACGTGCCTGGCACCGCTGGCGAGTTCAGGGCACCGCTACGGGATGACCGGCATCCGCCCAGCCGAGGATGCCG
>DATHZW010000169.1:0-6179 GCA_035458405.1 Steroidobacteraceae bacterium
TCGACAAGGTCATCGACACGCTCGGCCAGGGCGCCGGGTCGAGCTGGTATTTCGTGCACCGCGCGCCGTACATGGCCCGCGGCGAGTTCCCCGCCGGCTTCCGCGTCCGGCTGCACAAGAAGGACCTGAAGATCTGCCAGAAGATGGCCGAGCGCCACGGCGCGCAGCTGCCCATCGTCGAGACGACGCTGATGCACTACCGCAAGCTGATCGCCGACGGACACGGTGACGAGGACATTTCCACCATCTTCCGCCTCAAGACCGCGCTGTTCCCGGCCGCGCGCGGCGGCAACAAGGACTGACCCGGTGTCGACGCCGCAGGAACCCGGGGAATCGCCGCGGTTCTACCTGCCGGATTTCTGCGCGCCGGGCAACGTGCTGGCGGTGGTGCTGATCGCGGAGCTGGTCGCCATGCTGCTGGCCCTGGCGCGTTACGGCATCGCCGAGAGCTTCTGGCCCGACCTGGCGCGCACCTCGTTGTTCCTGCTGTGGGTCGGGCTGGGCAGCGCCGCCGTGCTGTGTGCCGCGCGGCCGCGTCTCAGCCGGCAGGACGTCCGGCGCGGCAGTCTCATGGCGCTCGGGCTGACGCTCGCGGTCACCGCGATCGTGACCGAGGGGGCGTGGTGGCTGGCCGGCACCTCGGGCCGCATCCTCGGCCTCGGCGCGAGCGACCTCGGCCAGGGCCACCTGCCCTTCATGCTGCGCAACCTGTTCGTCGGCGCGATCGCCGGCGGGCTCGCGCTGCGCTATTTCTACGTCTCCCAGCAGTGGAAGCGCAACGTCGAGGCGGAGGCCGCCGCGCGGGTACGCGCCCTGCAGGCCCGCATCCGCCCGCACTTCCTCTTCAACAGCATGAACGTGATCGCGTCGCTGACGCGTTCGAACCCGGCCCGCGCCGAGGACGCGGTCACCGACCTCTCCGAGCTGTTCAGGGTCGCGTTGCGCGAGTCCCGCGAGCGGATCCGGCTCGACGAGGAGATCGACATTGCCCGGACCTACGAGCGCATCGAGCGGCTGCGCCTCGGCGACCGGCTGAACGTGCAGTGGCTGCTCGATGACGTGCCGGGCGACGCGCTGATCCCGGCCCTCATCCTCCAGCCCCTGATCGAGAACGCCGTCTACCACGGCATCGAGCCGCTGGCCGGTGGCGGCACGGTCATCGTCAGCGGCCGCCGCGACGGTCGTTTCGTGGAGATCTCGGTGGAAAACCCGGTCGACGGCCTGCGGCGCATGCGCGAGGCCGGCAGCAGGATAGGCCTCGACAACGTCCGGCAGCGGCTCGAACTCGTGTTCGCGGGCGAGGGAACGCTGCTGTGGGACGAGGCCGGCGATCGATTCACCGCCACCCTGCGCTTCCCCGCGGAAGCCGCCCCGTCATGACCCTGAAGGTCCTGGTCGTCGACGACGAGCCGCCGGCACGGGACCGGCTGCGGCAGATGCTCGCCGACTTGCCGGACGCGGAATGCGTGGGCGAAGCCGCCACCGGGGAAGACGCGGTCACGATGACGGAGGCGTCGCGGCCCGACGTCGTCCTGCTGGACATCCGCATGCCCGGTATCGACGGCCTCGAGACCGCCAGGCGCCTGGCGCGGCTGCCCGAGCCGCCCGCCGTGATCTTCACCACCGCCTATGACCAGCATGCGCTGGAAGCCTTCGACGTCCAGGCGTCCGGCTACCTGCTCAAGCCGGTCCGCAGGGAGCGGCTGGCGGAGGCGCTCGAGCGCGCGCGCCGCCCCAGCAAGGCCCAGCTCGCGGGTCTCGGCGACGCCGCCGCTGCCGATCGCCGCAGCCACGTGTCCGCGCGGGTCCGCGACCAGCTCAAGCTGATTCCGCTCACCGACGTGCTCTGCTTCATCGCGGAGCAGAAATACACGACGGTCCGTCATGCCGGCGGCGAGGACATCATCGAGGATTCGCTGCGCTCCCTCGAGGAGGAGTTCGGCGGATCCTTCGTGCGCGTGCATCGCAGCGCGCTGGTCGCCATCTCGCAGGTCGAGTCCCTGGAACGCCAGGCCGACGGCCATTACGTCGTGCGCCTGCGCCACGGCGGCGGCAGCCTGCAGGTCAGCCGGCGGCTGGCCACGGACGTGCTGCGCCGGCTGCGCTGAAGCCGGCGCCGTCGGCCCGCGCGGACCTCAGCCGGGCGCCGCTGCGCCCCGGTAGCCGCGGACGCTGCGCAGGGCGAAGGCCCCGAGCCCGGCCAGGAACAGGACGAACACGGCCACATCCCCGATCCAGGGCAACAGCCGCACGAGCGCCATCGCCACCAGCGCCACCAGCAGGAACAGCATGCGCCAGCCTGCCGACGCCGCGTCGGCCGGCCTGGTGCGCGCCAGCAACCAGTCGCCGACCGCCAGCGCCGCGACCAGGTAGCCGAGCATGAGCAGCAACCCATAGCCCATGAGGGTCGCGATGCCCAGCGGGATGCCGATGATGGTTATGAAGAGCATCAGTGCGACGATGGGCACCGCGACGAGCAACGCGGCACCGAGGCCGAGGCTCGCCAGCGCGTCGCTGCGCACGGTCGCGGCGGCCTCGCGGGTGAATCGCGGAAAGACCGCCAGCAGCAGGATGCCGGTCAACACGACGCCCGCGAACCACAACGTGCGGAAGACGCCCACCAGCACCCGCCCCACGCCGCTGTCCTCGGCCATGCCGCGCCACGCGCGATGGCGCCTTTCCATGCCACCGGCGATGACCGCGCCGTCCGCCACCTGCGGCGGGCTGGGGCTCTGGTAGACGAGCCGGCCCGCGATCCTCGCATCCGGCCCGATGCGGATGTCCTCGGAAGCGGCCTCGACGTCGCCGCCGACCTCGCCGTCCAGCCTGACCCGGCCGCCGAAAACCCGCAGCTCGCCGCCGATCCGGCCACGCTGCTCGACGCTGCCGCCCGCCAGGGTGGCATTGCCCTCGATGTCCGTGCTGCGCTCGAGGAACACCGTCCCGCCTGCAACCCGCGCATTGCCGCGCACGATCGCCTCGACCCTGACGTCGCCGCCCGCCGCGTAGAGGTCCTCGACAATTTCCCCGCGGATGTCGACCGTGCCGCCGGCGGCCACCGCGTCGCCGCCGACGAGTCCGTCGATTTCGCTCCGGCCGCCGGCAACGAAGGCGTCGCCGTCGACCCGCTCGGTCAGCGCCACCTCGTCGCCGGCCAGGAAGCGGTCGCCGCCCAGGCTGCCGCTGGCCTCATCCGCGGCCCCTGCGACCCCGGAACCCGCCAGCAGCAGTGCGATGAGTCCAAACCGAGCCGATTTCTGGATCTTCATGAGCAATTCCCCTTCCCTTGGGGCCCTTCCCGGCCGATCCAGGTCATCCTAGGACAGCCGGGAAGGCATTGCACTGCGGGAACATGGCAAAATGGTGCGATGCACGAAGTACTCCGCATTGCCACGCGCAAGAGCCGGCTCGCCCTCTGGCAGGCCGAACACGTCGCCGCCTTGCTCAGGCAGGCACATCCGGGCCTCGCGGTCGAGCTCGTCCCCATGGTCACCGAGGGCGACCGGATCCTGGACCGGGCCCTGGCGGAGGTCGGGGGCAAGGGACTGTTCATCAAGGAACTCGAGGTCGCCATGTTCGAGGGCCGCGCGGACCTGGCGGTGCACTCGATGAAGGACGTTCCCGCCGAACTCCCGGACGGCATGGTCCTGGCCGCGGTGCTCGAAAGGGCGGATCCGCGGGATGCCTTCGTGTCCAACCGCTTTGCGGCGCTCGATGCGCTGCCCCTCGGCGCGAAGGTGGGGACCTCGAGCCTGCGCCGCCAGTGCCAGCTGCGGCACGCGCGCCCGGACCTCGAGATCCTGCAGCTGCGCGGCAACGTCGACACGCGCCTGCGAAAGCTGGACGAGGGCCACTACGACGCCATCATCCTGGCGGCCGCGGGGCTGAAGCGGCTCGGCCTCGACCAGCGCATCGCATCGCTGGTGCCGGCCGAGTCGTCGCTGCCGGCCGTCGGCCAGGGCGTCATCGGGATCGAGTGCCGGGGCGCCGACGCGTCGACCTGCCGCCTGGTCGGGGCGCTGGAGCACGCCACGACGCGCACCTGCCTGGAGGCCGAGCGGGCCTTCGCCGCGCGGCTCGAAGGCAGCTGCCAGTCGCCGGTCGCCGGATTCGCCGAGCTCGAATCGGGTCGCCTGCGCGTCCGCGGGCTGGTCGGCGCTCCCGACGGGACACAGGTGTTCGCCGACGAGGTCGGCGGCAGTCCCGACGCGGCAGCCGAGCTCGGGGACCGCCTTGCCGCCCGGCTGCTCGAGGCCGGCGCCGGGCCCCTGCTCGCGGCGCTGCGGAACGCCGCGGGACACTGAACGTGGACGGGCCGCTCTCCGGCATCGGCGTCCTGGTCACCCGGCCGGCCCACCAGGCCCATCACCTGTGCCAGCTGATCGAGGCGCAGGGCGGCTCCACCATCGTGCTGCCGGCACTGCAGATCAACCCGACCCCCGACCGACCGGCCATCCGCGCGGCAGTGGGCCCGATCGATCGCTATCACCTGGTGATATTCGTCAGCGCCAACGCGGTGCGCTTCGGCGGCGAACTGATCGCACAGCGCCGGGACCTGCGGATCGCGGCCATCGGACGGGCGACCGCCCTGGCCCTGAACGCTGCCGGGTACCGGGTGTCGGTCCTGCCCTCGACGGGAGCGGACAGCGAGTCGCTGCTCGCATCCGCCGGACTGCAGCACATGTCGGGCCAGCGGGTGCTGATCGTGCGCGGCAAGGGCGGCCGGGAACTGCTCGGCGACACGCTGCGGGAACGCGGCGCCGAGGTGACCTACGCCGAGGTCTACGAGCGCGAGCCCGCGCACCCGGGCAAGGAGGCGCTGGAGCAACTGGAAGAGACCTGGCGGCTCGGCGGAATCAAGGTCTACACGGCGACCAGCAGCGAGCTGCTCGAGGCACTGGTCGGCATCCTGGCGCCGCATTGCCGCGACCTGATGGACTCGACCAGCCTGCTGACCGGCGCGGCCCGGGTCGCGGACCGGGCGACGCGCCTCGGGCTCGGCTCGCCGGTGATCCTCGCCGAGGCGCAGGACGACGAGTCGCTGGTCGCGGCGCTGCTGGCCTGGCGGGCCGCGCGGCAACGCAAGCCTCAGTCCTGAGCCTGTCCCTGGCGCAGCCGGGCCAGCGCGTCCGGCGAATATTCGAAGGAGTCGAACACGATGCGCGCCGGGTCCGCGCCGGCGCGGGGCAGCGCGTCGCGCAGCGCCGCAACCATGTCTGGCGGTCCCGCCAGGTAGACGTCGGTGCCCGCCAGCGACAACCCGGCGGCCAGGACGGCATCGTGAACGAGGCCGTGCTCGCCGGGGCCCACGGGGTCCTCGTCCGACAGCACCGGGAGGTAGCGAAGGCGCGGGTCGCGGCCGGCCAGTTCGCGCAGCCAGGCGTCCTCGTACAGGTCGTCGCGGGTGCGCGCGCCCCAGAACAGCGTCACCGGCCGCGCGATGCCGGACTCCAGGACGTGCCGCAGGATCGCCTTCATCGGCGCGTATCCCGTTCCCCCGCCGACGAGCAGCAGCGGGCCGTCTCCGGGCCGGTAGGTCAGCTGCCCGAGCGGGCCCTCGATCCTGAGCAGGGTCCCCTCGGTCATCGATTCGAAGACCTGGGTCGTGAACTCGCCCCGGCCGCTGCGGCGCACGTGCAGCTCCAGCAGGGCGCCGTCGTGCGGCGGGTTGGCCAGCGAGAAACTTCGCCGCCGCCCGCCTGACAGCATGACGTCGACGTACTGGCCCGGCTGCCACGAGAACGGCTCCACGGCGGGCAGCCGCAGCCACAGCCCCATCACGTCGGGCGCGAGCCGCCTCATCCGCTGCACCCGGCAGGGCAGGCTGCGGATCTGCACGTCGGTGACGCTCTGGATCTTCCTGGTCTCGACGGCCACCGGGCCCTGGGCGCGCGCCTGGCAGAGCAGCGCGAAGCCTGCCTGCTGCTCTGCCTCCGTCAGCGCCGGCGGCCGGCCCGACGGATAGGCGACGGAACCGGAGAGGACGCGGGCACGACAGGAGCCGCAGCGCCCGGCCTTGCAGCTGTGCGGCAGGTTCAGTCCGGCCCGCAGGGCGGCATCGAGGATCGACTCTCCCTGCTCGACCTCGATCTGCTCCCCGGCGGGAACCAGCGTCACGTGCATCGAAAGCCCCCCCTGCCCAGGACCGCTATTATCCCCGCCTCGGCACGGTCCGGTCG
>DATHZW010000170.1:0-9682 GCA_035458405.1 Steroidobacteraceae bacterium
CGCAAGCGCGGCGAGTGAGCGGCCAGCACAAGCCCTCTGAAGATCCGCGTGTCGATGATTCGATCGACTCGAATCGGCTTCAGCCGATTCTCGCCCTTCGGGCAGACTCGCTTCGCTCGCCTGTGCTGGTTCGCTTGGCGAATCGGTCCGTGCCTGGCCGCCACTTCCAGCTCTCTGGCCGGCATGCCATCTGTGCCGGGCCAGGCCCGCCAGCGGACTTCTGGAGCCTGGATGTCATGGCAGGCAGCCTGTCGTCCTCAAGGCCGGTACCAGCCCAGCATCTCGCCCTGGCAGCCCATCACGTGGAAGTCACGGCCGAGCTCGTCGGCCACGCGACGCTGGGCCTCGGCATTGCACAGGGCTTTCGCGCGCGCCAGTTCAAGTTTTGCCTCTTTCGCGGCCGCGCGATCGCCGCTGCAGGCCAGCAGCTGCGCGAGCACCCTGTGCGCGATCGCGTATCCGTCGAACTCCGCATTGGCGCCGCGTGCCGCGTCGATCGCCTCGGCGCAGCGGCCGGTCTCGTTCAGGCTCACCGCGAGCTCGAGCTTGAGAAGATGCCGTCGGGTGGGGCTCGTGCCCTCCAGCGCCAGCGCCTCGCGCAGGATCCGCTCGGCCTGCAGATAATCGCCGGCGACTTCGAGTCCGTAGGCGCGAAACAGCATCAAACCCGCCTGGTCATCCGGCGTGCGTGCCCGCACGTCCGGGACGCGGCCCGCCGGGACGGCGGGGATCGTGCGTGGATGCTGGCCCCAGTACCTGGACTCGGTGGCACGCCACATGCGCTCGAACTCGGCGTAGGCGAACTCGAGGTCCGGCCCCAGCGATGGGTCGTGCATGGTCAGGACCTGTCGCTCGTCGTCATAGCCGATGAGCAGCTTCGAGGCGACGATCACCGAGTCGTTGAGGCCCACGCCGCAGCCGCCCGCGCGCAGCTCCTCCACGGCGCGCAGCGGGATCATTTCGCCCAGCGCGCCCGAGGCCGGATGCGGGCTGGGGTAGGGCACGGGCGTGAACTGGGCGCAGAGCTTCGGCGTCATGTACAGGCGCTGCGCATCGGGCGTGGTGGACGGTGCGACCTGCACCGGGATTCCGCGCGCCAGCAGGGCCTTCAGGTCGGCGAGCGTGCCGTTCTCTCCGCTCGAGCTGACCCAGTCCGCGGGCTTGGCCTTGTCGCGGGCCATGGCGACGAAGTCTGCGCCCCAATAGCCGTACATCATCTGCGCGGCCGCCGTGAGCGAGGGATTGACGACGCCGCTGTCGGGAAACCTGGCAGCGCGCATGTCGTGATAGGGGACGAAGGGAACGCCTTCGATGTAAGCCTTCGACGGCAGCGGCTCCTCGGCCAGCGCTGCTGCGGCCAGCAGCAGGCAGGCCGCCCCTGCGAGCCGGATCAGGTTGGTCTTCGTCATTTCGCCCTCACTTTCGCCGCTCTTTCAGCAGCGCGCGACATGCCTGTCTTTCCTTGGAGGTCAGCCGCGACGCGACTTCATCGTCGTAGATCGACTGCGCGACCCGCGCGAGTTCACCCTTCAAGCCGGCCACCTGGCGCAGCCAGTAACAGGCCTGCGGCAGGTCGGTCTCCGCATCGCGCGGGCGCTGCGCGCCGATTGGCAGCAGCTGCTCGTCGATGACCCCTGGCCCGGCGAGCGACATCCCGAGTCCCAGCATGGCGGGCTCGAAGCCCGTCTTTGCGGATCGCTGGAGCCAGGCGATTGATCCCGGGCGATCCCGCGGCGTACCCCGGCCCATGGCCTTGACGAAACCCACGTGGAACGCCGCGACCGGTTCACCGCTCTCGGCAAGCTGGGTAAGCACGGCGAGGTCGAGTTGCCCCACTGGCTGCAGCGCCGGGTGACGGCTGAACAGCTGCACCATCTCTTGCGCGTGGATGAACTCGAGCAGGCCCAGGAACTTGTGGCCGACCGCGCACTCGCCCTGCGCGATGACGGCAACGGTGCCGCCCATGACGTCAGGTCCGCTCAGGATCAGCACCTGATCGAACTCCGGCGTCCGGCTGGCAGGCCCCTGCGCAAGGCACGACTGGATGAAGATCCGCGCGTCTTTGCCGGATAGCCGGGCGATGATCGCGTCCTGAGGCTGGATGTCGGCGATGACGCCTTCCGGACAGGCCTGCTGCCCGTTCGGTAGCCGCGGCGAGTCCGGCTCAGGAGTGGCAGCGACGGCGACAAGGCCCACCAACAACGCTGTCACGGCCAGCCGTGCCAGACGATGACCAGAATGCCGCCGGACCGACATACCTTGCCTGCGGCCGGGTGGCCGCAGCCCATGCCGTTAGCCTAGACCCCCGGGCGCGGGCGCGCATCTCGCCTGGCGAACCCTCGATGGCGGCGGATCCGTGAGTCGCGTCGGCAGGTAGCGCTGACGACAGGGCAGCGCCTGAAAATCTGCGTGCCTTGCGTCACACTCACTTCGGTCCCGATCTGCCGGTGTCGAGAAACTCGATCGCCCTGCTTATCTCGCGATGTGGCGGACTGCCGTGGCCCATGCCAGGAACGACAACGAGCTCTATATCGGGTACGCCTGCCTTTCGATACTGACGATAGACACGCTTCGTTGGCTTGAGTGCCTGGTCGCGCTCGCCTGCAAGGAAGACATAGCGGTTGGACCGTATCGCCTCCAACTCCTGGGGCTCGTTGGTCTCCCAGGGCTCTACACCGCAGATGAAGAATCCACCGTCAAACGTCTTGGCATAATCTGTCGCGATCATGCTGGCCATCTTGCCGCCGCCAGAGAGACCGGCGACGTAGACACGCTCTTGATCCAGCGCGTATTCCTGCTGGATCGCGTACAGCGCCAGAATCGCGGTCAGCGCGCGGCGGGGAGCAAGGACGCGGTTGCCCGAATCGTTGGCGCTGATCCAGATGAGATTGTGCTCGTCCATGACGCCAGACCAGCCCGAGGGCTGCGAGCCGGATTGGCTTGGGCTCACGTATACGACGATTCCCGGCGGCGAGTCGGCGCTATAGGACTCTGGCACGTAGACCTCCCAGCTGATCGCTTCATCGACAGGAATCACCGGTGCGACCTTTTGGGCTGCCTCTCCGAGCAATTCCCCTGGGGACAGCGTGATGGAAAACGCGCCTGTTCGGGGAGTGTCGGGCGCAGCGTAACTGGCGGAGATCGAGGAGATCCCCAGCACGACGAGGGCAAGCAGTCCTGTACGTCTGATCATTGTCGGGTACGAGACGATGGCACCGATATCTGCATGGAGTTCACTGGCTCAAGTGCCGCGGCTGCCGGTGATGCGTAGGTCCAGCTGGACCGTCTTGATTCCTTCGATCGGCCGCGACTCCCGGGCCGTGTGGGTGCGTCGCTTCGGCGAGCGCCTGGCCGATGTGCAGGGCACCGGATGGTGGTCCTGACGGGCCATACCTATCAGCAACAGCGCTTGCCGGTCGGGCTACAGGACGCGGCCCCGGAAACGCGTCCCTTGCCGAGAGCCACCAATCATTACCAGTAGCGCAGCGCATCGCGGTACAAGCCCTCCAGGTCCTGCTTCGACACGCTGCGAGGCGCCATGACCAGCGGCCGCTGCTGGGCGTAGGCCCCTTCCGCCAGCGCCGGGATGTCGGCCTCAGCGTAGCCGAGCGCGGCGATCCCGTTGGGCAGGCCGGTCTCGCGCATCAGTGAAATGAAAGCCTGGGCAAGGATCTCGCCGGCGTCTTCCGGTGTCGCGCCCGCGATGTCGACGCCGAGAGCCGCCGCCGCCTCCAGGTGGCGCGCCGGGTTGGCAGCGGCGGTGAAGCGGAAGGCGGCGGGCGCGTTGATCACCACGGCGATGCCATGCGGCACCATCGGCTCGAGCTCGTCGTAGCCGCTGGCGGTGTACTCGTGCTTCAGCGTCGCGATCGAATACGACATCGCGTGCGGGATGTGCACGCCGGCGCTGCCGAAGGCCAGTCCGGCCAGCGTCGATGCGAACATCAGCTGGTGGCGCGCCTCCTTGTCCTGCGGATCGCGCACGGCGCGGGCCAGGTATCTTCCGCCGAGGCGGATCGCGGCGATGGCGCCGATGTCGTTGTACGGGGTCGAACCCTGGTAGGGCGGCCGCTGGCTGGGATGCGCGGGCCGCGGGCGGCTTGTGTAGGGACGCGCCGTGTACGACTCGCATGCATGCGTGAGTACGTCGAAGCCGGTCGCGGCCACCACGCCGCCCGGCAGGGTCTCGGTGGTGGTCGGATCGATGATCGCCAGCGACGGCTTGAGCAGCGGCGAGGCGATGCCCGTCTTCAGCCCGGCGGACTTCAGGTCGACGATGGTGATGCCGGTCGTCTCGCTGCCGGTGCCGCAGGTCGTCGGGCAGGCGATGTGCGGCTTGAGCTTCCCTGGAATCGGCTTCGCCCTGCCGAGAGGCGCATTGATGTAGGCGATCAACTCGTCCGGGTAGCTCGACAGCAGGTTGGCCGCCTTGGCCGTGTCCATCACCGAGCCTCCGCCCAGCGAGACGAAGCCGTCGAAGGCGCCGTCGCGGGCAAACGCCGCTGCCGCCTCAAACGAGTCGCTGTTCGGTTCGCAGCGGGTCCGGTCGTAGACCGCAGCATCGAGGCCTGCTTCGCGAAGCGACGCCAGCGCCGCTGCTCCCGGTTCGCTGGCCAGCACGTGGGGATCGGCAAAAAGCGCGACGCGCTTCATGCCGAGTGACTGCGCGTCGGCGCCGAGTTCACGCAGTGCGCCGGGACCGAACTTGATCGGCACGGAACTGACCGCGAAGATGGTCTCGCCTTCGCCGGGGGCGAGGTAGCTGGGATTGGCCGACATGGGTCAAGGATCTCCAGGTCATGTTTGGAACGGCAGCCCGCGCCGCATCGCGAGCCGCGCCGCCGTCGGTGCCGGCCCGAAGTCGCCCCGAGTGTGCCATGGAGGGCCCGGCCGTGGGAGGGGTGCGACCGGTCCGATCGACGATAACCGGCCCTGCCGTGCTGATTTCACCGGGTAGCGTCAACAGTGTTTGTCCGCTTTGACCGGACGATCGGCGCGGTGATACCGTCGTGCCTGTCAAGAACAGGCATTTGAGTTTCCTGATCGCCAGGCAGTCTCGCGCCCGGGTTGACGGGGCGCGTCGCACTGTAGCCGGAGGGCCCATGTCAGCCAGAGTCGACTTCTCCAAACTCACACTGATGGACGCCCTCGATCTCGCCCACTTGATCGAGGTCGAGGCGTTCAAGCGCTACACGTCCTTCGCCGAGTCGATTGGACACCGCCTCTCCGGCGACACCGGGTCGGTATTCGAGTCGATGGCCGTCAACGAGAAGAAGCACGGTGATGACATCGCCGAGCGCCGGCGCGCGCTGTTCGGCGACAAGCCCGCGAGAATCAGGCTCGAGGACATCTTCGATGTGGAGGCCCCCGATGTGGGGACGGTTCGCTGGAACATGTCCGAGCTGAAGGCCTGCCAGGTGGCGTTGGCCGCCGAGCAGAAGGCCTTCGCGTTCTACGACGAGGCCCTGCCCGGTGTGACGCAACCGGACGTCAGGGCCCTGTTCGAGGAGCTGCGGGAGGAAGAGGCCGAGCACGTCAGCCTGATCCAGTCGATCATCGAGAGGTTGCCGCCGTCGGCCGCCGTCGAAATTGAGGACGAGGACGTCGACTAGGCATCCCGCCGCGTGGCCACGATCTCGCGGAAGGTATCCTCGATACGATTGAGCACTTCCTGGAGCAGGTCCATCGGGATGCCGAGCGACGGCTCGAGCCTGATCGTCCGCGCCTTCGAGTAGGTTCCGGCGACCAGGACGCCGCGCCGGAACAAACCCCCTGCAAACTGGTAACCGATCGCGTCCGACGGGAACTCGAGCCCGATCAGCAGTCCCTTGCCGCTGACGCCGGCAAGCACCTGCGGATACCTGGCCTGCAGCGCCCGCAGTTGCTCCATCATGAAGTCGCCCCTGGCCGCCGCCTGTCCCGGCAGGTCCTCCTCCAGGGTGACGGTGATGGCGGCGATTCCCGCGGCACAGGCCATCGGGTTGCCGCCGAAGGTCGTCGAATGTATGACCGGATTCGGAATCAGGACTTCCCAGATCTCGGGCGTCGAAACGAACGCCGACAGCGGCATCACGCCGCCGCCGATCGACTTGCCGAGGCACATGATGTCGGGCTCGACACTCCAGTGGTCGACCGCCCACAGCTTTCCGGTCCTGCCCATGCCCGTCTGGATCTCGTCGGCAATGAGCAGTGCGCCGTACTCCGTGCAGAGCTCGCGCGCCCTCGGCAGGTAGTCGTCGGGCGGAACCACCGCGCCGGCTTCCCCCTGTACGGGCTCGACGACGAAGGCCGCGATCGGCGTTCCCACCGCCTCGGCCTTGGCAAACTCCTGCTCGAGCGCGGCCGCGTCGCCAAAGGGCGCAAAACGGACATCCTGCAGCCCGCCGGAGAACGGCGTGCGGAACGAGGCCTTGCCCATCAACGAGAGCGATCCCATGGACTTGCCATGGAATCCGCCGAGAGTCGCGAGAAAAGTGTTTCGCCCGGTGTGCAGGCGTGCGAGCTTGATCGCCCCTTCGACGGCGTCGGTCCCGTTGTTGATGAAGAAACTGCATCCAAGCTCGCCGGGCGTGACGGCGGCGAGCAGCTTTGCGAGTGCCGCGCGCCAGGGCTCGAGCAACTCCTGGCTGTTGAGCGCCATGCGGCCCATCTGGTCCTGTACCGCCTTGACGATTCTCGGATGATTGACGCCCGCGCTGAAGATCCCGTAGCCGCCCAGGCAGTCGATGTACTCGCGACCGAGCAGGCCGTGCAGCAGCGCGCCGTGGCCCGACCATTCGAGCGCCGCGAACTCGCCCGCCTCCGTGACGGCCTTGCGATACGAGATGAAGCCGCGATTGACGTGCTTCTCGTAGGCATCGACCGTCTCTTCGATGAAATCCTTCTTTTCCTCATCGGACATCGGCCGCCCGCCGATCAGGTCGAGATAACGGTGGCTGAGTTCGAGGGTTTCGGCTGGCGTAAGTCGCATTTAGTCGGCGCTCCCGGCTTGTCCAGCGAAGGCTGGAGATGCTCCATGGTTTCCCCGAGGGTCCTGGCCCGTCGGCAGCAGGGGATTGGGCACATCCTGCAATCAGGCACTGCCTCGGCGGTGGGTTGCCGGGGGATTCGCGGGGTATCTGTGCATTGTATCGGGCCGCCGGTCGGCGGCCATACGTATCAGTTCATCGGGAGTTTCGGCCGCATGACACTTCAGGGCCTTGCCGCGGCAGGCTCAATCGCAGCCCTGGATGCAGGCGTCTTGCTTGCGCCGCCACCGGGCCTGTCCGGATTGCCCCGCCGCGCAGCAGCGGGGCCGGATCAGATCTCGCGTCGGCTCATCGAAGCCGCGATGTGCTCGGCCTGGCGGATCGCCAGCGCGACGATGGTCAGCGTCGGGTTCGGTGCAGCGCTCGTGGGAAACACGCTGCCGTCCGACACGAACAGGTTGGGGATGTCGTGCACCCGGCCCCAGCGGTTGGTGACGCCGTCCGCCGGTTTCTCGCTCATCCGTGCCACGCCCATGTTGTGGCAGCCGTGGCCGATGTTCGCCACGGACTTGATGCGCCTGGCGCCGAGCGACGCGTAGAGGGCGCCGCAGCGCTGATCGGCGTGCTTGCGCATGGCCGTGGAGTTTGGATGGTCGCTGTACTCGACCACCGGCACGGGCAGGCCGTAGGCGTCCCGCTCGGTGGCGTGAAACGTGATCCGGTTGGCGGCCTGCGGCGGATCCTCGCCGGTGATCCAGCAGCCGGCAATCTGTGAATAGTGCTCGAGGAAGTCGGCCGCCTCCTCGCCCCAGCCGCCGACATAGGTGGCGATGCCGTAGGGCTGGTCCGCAGCGGTCTCGATGACGTAGCCGCCGGCAAAACCCCTGTCCGGGTCGTGGCGCTGTTCGTCCAGGATGAGGCCGGACTGGCGGGTGCCTTTGTGGAAATTCACCTCGCCGGGCATGACCGCCAGGGTCAGGCTCATCACGTGGCGCATGTAGTTGCGGCCCAGGTGCCCGGAGGCGTTGCCCAGGCCGTCCGGGAACAGGCTGGAGTTCGAGTTGTGCAGCAGTCGCGTGGTCTCGACCACGTTGCCCGCGACGCAGACGGCGCGAGCCTTCTGCTCATGAAAAGTCCCGTCGGCATCGGCGTAGACCACGCTGCGCACCTTGCCCTTGGCGTCGTGCTCGATCTTCACGGCCATGGCGCCGGTCCGCAGCTCGAAGTGGCCGGTCTGCTCGGCCTTTGGGATCTCCGTGTACAGCGTGGACCACTTGGCGCCGACCGCACAGCCGTCCCAGCAGAATCCGATCTGCTGGCAGGCCGGGCGCCCGTCGCGAGCCACCGAGTTGATCGCCGTTCGCGCGCTCGTGATCTGCTTGTAGCCGATGCGCTGACCCCCGGCCTTCAGCACCTTGTAGTTGCTGGTCTCGAACGAGGGGGGCATGTCGTGCGTTCCGCTCACGCCCATCTTCGACTCGGCCCTGTCGTAGTACGGCGAAAGCTCCTCCAGGGTCAGCGGCCAGTCGATCAGGGTGGTGTCGGCCAGCGCGCCATAGGTGCTGCGGGGGCGGAGTTCGAAATCGCGAAACCGGGGCGTAACCCCCGACCAGCGCATCGTCGTGCCGCCCACCGTCTTGCATATCCACAGCGGTGCGCCCAGGCGCTTGTCGTGCCAGCCCATCTTCTGGTCCATCACGACCAGGTCGTTGACCACGTCCGCCAGCGTCAGGCGGTTTCCCGCCTCCAGGCAGACGACGTCGACGCCCTTCTGCGCGAGCTCGTTGGCCACGGTGCCGCCGCCGGCGCCGGACCCGATCACCACCACGACGGTGTCATCGTCAAGTTCGTATTGCCGCGCCATTACAGTTTCTCCGGCAGCCAGTCGATGTCACCGGCACCGCGGTGCAGGTACCCTCCGAATCCCTTCGAGGGGCCGGGATAGCCAACGTGCTTCCAGAAGTCCCGGTGGTTGTAGACGCCGAACTGCACCGTCGCCTGGATGGCGACAAAGAATGCTTCGGTCTCGATGCCCCGCATGACCTCGACCTGCGCGGCCGTATCCAGGTCCCGCCATGCGCCACCGGCCCGGGCGTCCAGGGCGGCGGCTGCCGCATCGAGTTGCCCGGCAAAAGCGGCCCCGGCGGTCGTTTCGGACAGGGCGCGATCCAGGATGCCCGCATAGACCTCGTCGGACAGGGCGTCGTGCGGGTAGAGCAGGCGAGCCATTCGCACCATGGCGGCGAGGACGCCTTCGCCAGGCTGCCCCGGCGACTCAGCCCAGGCCCGACTGAACAGGGACAGCTGCGGATTGAGCGCGGTCCCGGCGGCGCCGGAGAGCGCCATGATGGCGACGACAAAGCGCCGCCGTGCCAGCTGGTTCTGGTTCATTGTGGTCCCCCCCCTGTCAACGGAGACTATACCGATGGGACCGATGATCCAAGCAAGAGCCGGTTTATCGCGGTTTTCAGGGGCCGGATACCAGGTGGCGCAGCGCTAAGCGAAACTGCCCGACAGGCTGCGGGCCAATTCACTGCACCCGGTGCCGGTCAACGCGGTCGCCGCAATGCGATGCAACCGCGATGGCGGTGCGGGTCGCCTGGCGGATTACCGACAGGCCGGATCAGCCACCCAGCACGACCGCGTCGGGGATTTCGTAGCGCTCGTGACCGGCGCGGATGAAGTACAGGTCGTTCTCCCTGGCCGCGCTGAAC
>DATHZW010000171.1:0-2083 GCA_035458405.1 Steroidobacteraceae bacterium
GTGGCGTTCCTGCGCCTCGACGCGCCATCCGGACCAGTCGAGGCCATGCAGGAAGGTGTCGCCCGGCGGGTGGGCATGCACCCGCGTCAGCTCGACCCTCGAGAGCCGCGGCCAGCACAACGCATACACCTCCGCACCGCCGATGACCATCAGTTCCGGCGACTCGCCCGCCGCCGCGACCGCCTCATCCAGCGAGTGCACCACGGTGCAGCCTTCCGCGGACCAGTCGGGATCGCGGGTGATCACCAGATTCAGCCGCTCCGGCAGGGGCCGCCCGAGCGACTCGAAGGTGCGGCGGCCCATGAGCACGGGCTTGCCGACGGTGAGCGCCTTGAAGCGGCGGAGGTCGCCGGACAGTCGCCAGGGCAGGCGGTTGTCCCGCCCGATGACGCCGTTCTCCGCCATCGCCACGACGGCGACCAGCTCGGGTCCTCCTGCCACGCTCACGGGAAACCTTGCAGCGGCCCGGGCCGGTCAGCGCTTGCGCGCCGTGCGGCCGTGCGCGTGGCGTTCGGGTTTGGCCGCGGCCTTGCGTTTGCCCTTGCCGCGGCTCTTCACCGGCGCCTTGCGCTTGCCGGTCGGCCTGGGCCCGGTCAGCATGGTCCCGCGGCAGTCCGGCGCGCCGCAGCGGCACGCAAAGACCTGGTCGACCTCCGGTGGATCGCCCGGTTCGCGCTGGATCTGGTAGTCGTAGGACAACTCGACGCCAGGCTGTATCGTCTTGATGGCCTCGATGTAGATCCGTCGCTTTTCGGTCACCGTCTCGCAGTTCGGGTCACAGGCGTGGTTGATGAAGCGGGCCGCGTTGCCGTCCACGCCGGCGTCGATCACCGTGCGGGCATCGACGATGAACAGGAAAGTGTGGTTGTCGTCGGCCGGACGGTCCTCGTAGCGGCGATCCGCTTCCGCATGGGTCACCCGCTCGCCGACATACTCGATGATGCGGGTCCCCTTGCGGATGCGACGGGCGGCGAATACGCCGCGACCATGGATCTTCGACTGGCGCACCCGGTACAAAGGCGGCCGCTTGCCGCTTTCGGCTTTCATCGTGGACGATCTCCTGTCTGGTGCCGGCTCAGACCGCCACCGGCGCCTTGATGGCGGGATGGTACTGGTATCCGGTGATTTCAAAGTCTTCGAATTCGTACTCGAACAGCGATGGCGGCCTGCGGCGGAGCACCAGCCCGGGCAGCGGATGCGGCTGACGCGACAACTGCAGCCGCGCCTGCTCGAGGTGGTTCAGGTACAGGTGGCAGTCCCCACCGGTCCAGATGAACTCGCCGGGCGCGAGGTCGCATTGCTGCGCGATCATGTGGGTCAACAGCGCATAGGACGCAATGTTGAACGGCACGCCGAGAAAGATGTCGCAGCTGCGCTGGTACAGCTGGCACGACAGGCGGCCCTCTGCCACGTAGAACTGGAAGAAGGTGTGGCAGGGCGCGAGAGCCATCTGTTCGAGCTCGCCTACATTCCACGCGCTGACGATGATCCGGCGCGAGTCGGGATCCGAGCGCAGCTGCTCGACGACGCGCGCCATCTGGTCGATGTGGCGACCGTCCGGGGTCCCCCAGGACCGCCACTGCCTGCCGTAGACCGGGCCCAGCTCGCCCTGCCGGTCCGCCCACTCGTCCCAGATCGTGACGCCTCGCTCCTGCAGCCAGCGGACGTTGGTGTCGCCGCGCAGGAACCACAACAGCTCGTAGAAGATGGACTTGGTGTGCACGCGCTTGGTGGTGACCAGCGGAAAGCCCCGGGCGAGGTCGAAGCGCATCTGATGGCCGAAGACCGACAGCGTCCCTGTCCCGGTCCGGTCGGCCTTCCTCGTGCCCTGCCCGAGCACGTGACTCATCATCTCGAGATACTGCTGCATCAGGCGTAGTTCCCGGACGGCCGTCTCGTCCTGGTGGACCAGGCGAGCATTCCCAGGCCGGCCACGATCATGGGCAGCGACAGCACCTGGCCCATCGTCAGCCAGCCATAAGCCAGGTAGCCGATGTCGGCATCGGGCAGTCGCAGGAACTCGATCAGGAAGCGGAACAAGCCGTAGCAGAGCAGGAACAGGCCCGACGGCGCGAGCTGCCAT
>DATHZW010000172.1:0-2568 GCA_035458405.1 Steroidobacteraceae bacterium
AAGCGCTCGAGTTCGGGCATCCGCCTCGCCAGGAAGCGGCGATCCTGGCAGATGCTGTTGCCGCACATCGGCGACAGGCCGCGGCCCAGGTGCCGGGACAGGAACTCCAGCGTGGCCATCTCCGCCTCCCGTTCCGAGGACGCGCTGGCGCGCACACGCTGCAGCAGCCCGGAGGCGCCATGGGTCGACCGGTTCCAGTCGTCCATCAGTTCGAGCACGGCCTCGGGCTGGTGGATCGCGATGACCGGACCCTCCGCGAGGACGTCGAGATCCCGATTGGTCACGATGGTGGCGATCTCGATGATGCGGTCCGAATCGGGGTCCAGGCCCGTCATCTCGAGGTCGATCCAGGCCAGGTTGTCGCCGGTGCTCATGTTGCCCGCCATCTTAGCAGAGGCTACAGTCCCGGCCGGCAGCCACCATGGATCCGAAAAATCACACTGCAGGCAGCATCACACCGGGCCCGGCCCCCGGCGTCGCCGGCGTGGCGGGACGGGGATGAAGCGCCCGCCGCATGGGCCGGAGCGGGAACTGCCGGGGCGCATCGTGTCGGCTCATGGGCGCCGCGTCGTGGTCGAGGACGCCGCGGGCGACAGCCATCCCTGCCGATTGTTTGGCAGGCGCCTGCACGCCGTATGCGGCGACCGCGTGACCTGGGTCCAGGCGGATGCGGAGGGCGCCACCGGGCTGGTCGTCGGCGTCGAGCCGCGCGAAACCGAACTGGCGCGCATCAGCTCGACGGGCGCGGGCGAGGTCATCGTCTCCAACCTCGACCAGCTGGTGGCGGTCATCGCACCGGCGCCGGCGCCGGACTTCTCGATCTGCGACCGTTACCTGGCCGCCGCCGAATGGTCGGGCCTGTCGGCAGCGGTGGCCCTCAACAAGTCCGACCTGCCTGATGCTGCCTCGCCGAGCCTGGAGGCGGAGCTGGAGACCTACCGGGCTCTCGGCTACCCGGCGGTGCGGACGTCGAGCCGTGCGCCCCACGGCACCGACGCCCTTGAAAGCATCCTGCACGGACGGGCCAGCGTCCTGGTCGGGCAGTCGGGTGTGGGCAAGAGCTCGCTGATCAACCTGCTGGTGCCCGGCGTCGAGGCCGCCGTCCAGGAAATCTCGCGCGCCTCCGAGGAGGGCCGGCACACGACCACGGCCTCGGCGCTCTACCACCTGCCGCGTGGCGGCGAGCTGATGGACTCGCCCGGCGTACGCGACTACGCCCCGCCCCTGCCGGCGCCCCGCGACGTGGCGTCCGGATTCCGGGAACTGGCTGCGGCAACGATGGAGTGCCGGTTTCCCGACTGCCGTCACGCCGGCGAGCCGGGATGCTCGGTTGAAGGCCTGGTCGAATCGGGGCGGATCTCCGCGCGTCGCCTGGCCAGTTACCGGCAGCTCCTGAGGCTTGCCGCCGATGTCGAGAAACGGCTGAGATCGGCCGGTCGCCTGGGCCCCAAGGGCCGCGCCGGCTCGCGGTTCAGGAGATAGCCTGCCTGCCGGCCAGCGCGTGGACCAGCGTGCCGCCGTCGACGTACTCGAGTTCGCCGCCGACCGGGACGCCGTGCGCGATCCTGGACGCCCGGATGCCGCGCCGATTGACCAGCTCGCCGAGGAAATGCGCCGTCGCCTCGCCCTCGACCGTCGGGTTGGTGGCCACGATCACCTCGCGCACCGTGCCTTCGTCGAGGATGCTCTCGAGCAGCGAAACCCCCAGTTCCACCGGTCCGATGCCGTCGAGGGGCGAAAGATGCCCCATGAGCACGAAATAACGGCCCCGGTAGCCGCCTGACTGCTCGACGGCGGCAACGTCGGCGGGCGACTCCACGACGCAGAGCAGGCTCTCGTCGCGCTGGGGCGTCGCGCAGACCACGCAGAGCTCGCCATCCGTCAGCATCCGGCACCGCTTGCAGTGTCCGACCGTGGTCGCCGCCTCGTCCAGCGCGTGCGCCAGCGTCCGCGCGCCGTCGCGGTTACGCTCGAGCAGGTGGAAAGCCATGCGCTGGGCGGACTTCGGTCCCACGCCGGGGAGGATCCGCAGCGCGTCGATCAGCCGTCCCAGCGTCGGTGAGTATTTCAAGGCGCCACCGGCCGTCAGAACGGCATCTTCATGCCAGGCGGCAACGGCATGCCGCCCATGAGCCCGGACATCTTCTGCTGCGCCGCCTCGCCAGCCTTGCGCACGGCATCGTTGCAGGCAGCCGCTATCAGGTCCTCGAGCATCTCCGTGTCGCCCGACGCCGCGATCGAAGGCTCGATCTGCACACGCCGGACCTCGTTACGGGCGGTCATCGTCACCTTGACCATGCCGCCCCCTGACTCCCCGACGACCTCTACATGCGCAAGCTCAGCCTGGGCCTTCTGCATGTTTTCCTGCAACTGCTGCGCTTGCCGCATCAATGCGCCGATATTCTGCTTCATTGTCAGCTCCGTCTTGGTGTCGCCCTTCCAGGAACCGCCTCTGCCTGCCGCGCGGCTGCCCGGCAGGCATCGACAAGATCCTATCCAAGCGGCTTGATCGAGTCTGGTTGCACGACGGCGCCAAACCTGTCCTTGAGCGCCTTGACCGTGGGATCG
>DATHZW010000173.1:0-8490 GCA_035458405.1 Steroidobacteraceae bacterium
GATCGTTCACCGCCTGCAGCGACGACGGCGCGTCGTCGCGCCGGTCGGGCAGCAGCCTGAGCTGGAACAGCACCTTGGTGACGTCGATCGGCTTGACCGTCTTGGGCAGCACGCCGATCGCGCCGAGCGCACGCGCCTGGCCGACGTACAACTCTCCTTCCTGCGAGGTGTACATCATGATCGGGATGGTCGCCGTCGCGGGATTGGCCTTGATGATCTTGACCGCCTGCAACCCGTCCATGCCAGGCATCAGGTGGTCCATGAAGACGACGTCGGGGCGCTCCCGCTCCAGGTAGTCCAGGGCGGACTCGGCCGAGTCCGCGGTGTCGACGGCGATGCCGTACTTTTCCAGCATCCTGCTCAGTACGACTCTCGCGGACTTCGAGTCGTCCACCACCAATGCGCGCTTGGCCGACATCTGCATCCCCTGATTACGCCAACCCGAGTTTAGCGCACCGCGAGCGCCGCGCACCCATCGCTTGACGGATGACGGTCGACGGAGGCTAATCGCGCCATGGAACGGTCGCGCACAAGCTCCGCACGCATCGCGGGAATCGGGCGCCCATGGCTGCCGGCCCTGGCCTCGCTTGTGCTGGCGGCTAACGCCGATGCAGGCAGCAGCCTGGCTGTCACCGCGGCCAGCGTCGAGGCGGGCGGCCTGTCGGCCCGGGGTGTCGAGGTAATGCTCACGGCGCACGCCGATTCCGTGCTGGCGGTGGCGATCCGCGCGGCCCGCGTCGACGGCCTGCCCGCCATCGGGGGGCTGGATCGCCTGGAGTCTTCCTGCCCCGGCCTGCTCGTTTCGTCCGGGCGGCTGCAGTGCGACCGCGGCAGGCTCGCCGGCGACTTCGGCGTGGCAGGACGGCAGGACAGCGGCTTCGGGCTGGTGCTCGCGGCAAACGGCGAGCTTCGTTTCCAGGTCGACAGGCTGGCAGTCGGCGCCGGCGCCCTGGCCCTGGGCGGAGCCCTCTCCGGCGGCGCCTGGTCGGCCGAGGTGAAGGTCGACGCGGTCAGGCTGGATGAGCTCGCCGCGATGCCCCCCGTCAGGCCACTCCTGCCCCCCGGGTTGCAGGCCGGCGGCGTCGTGTCGGGTCCCGCAGCCGTGACCGGCCGCGGCGGCCGGATCGACCGCGCCACGGCGCGCCTCGCCTTCGCGCAGGCCGGGTTCGCGGACGAATCGGGGGCGCTGGCGGGCGAGCAGCTGCGCGGCATGCTGGACGTCGCGCTCGAGCGCGCTGCTACCCCGGACGGCGGCTGGCTCCTGCGCGCAGGACTCCGGTCGGACGGCGGCCAGGCCTACCTGGAGCCGGTGTTCCTGGACCTCGGGCAGCACGCGATCGATCTCGAAGTGGAGGGCCTGCTGTCGGAGCAACTCGACGCGGCGTCGATCCGCCGGTTCGCTTTCCGGCAAGCCGGCGTCGGAAGCGGCGACGGATCGGCTGAAATCGACCTGGCTGGCGACACGCTCCTGCGGCGGGCGCGGGTGCGGCTCGAACGCGTGGATCTCGCCGGATTCACCAGCGTCTATGCGGGCCCGTTCCTCATCTCCACCCCGTTTGCGGATATCGCCGGCTCGGGGAGCGTCAGCGGCGAGGCCGACATGGACGCCGGGCTGCCCAGCCGTCTCGAGCTGCGGCTCGACGACGTGACCGCCGACAGTCCCGCCGGCGCGCTCTCGGTCAGCGGGCTGAGCGGCCATTTCAGCTGGTTCGACGAGCAGCTTCGCAACGAGCTGGCGCCGCAGGTCGACAGCGAGTTGTTCAGGTCCGCGCTGGAGTGGCGAGCGGCGCGACTGTGGGGCATCGAGTTCGGTCCCGCCCGGATTCCCTTCACCACGACCGGCAACAACTTCAGGCTCCTCGATCCCGTCGAGCTGCCGGTGTTCGACGGCGGCCTGGCGATCGAGACCCTGCGCATCCGCCGTGCCGGAACACCGCAGATGTACGTGCGTTTCGACGCCGAACTCAAGCCGGTCAGCATCGCGCTGATCGGGCGCGCGCTCGGCTGGCCCGAGTTCTCGGGGACCGTGGCCGGACGCATACCGCGCCTCGAGATGGCCGATGGCCTGGTGACCCTCGGCGGCAACATCGAGGCGCAGGTCTTCGACGGCGCCGTGACCCTGCGCGGGCTGCGCCTGCGCGATCCGCTGGGCCAGCATCCCCAGCTGTTCGCCGACATCGATGTCGAGGGACTCGACCTGGAGCGCCTGACCAACACCTTCGAGTTCGGCCTGATCACCGGGCGGCTGTCGGGCCGGGTGGCGTCGCTGGAGACCTTCGACTGGATGCCCGTGGCGTTCGACGCCAGCTTCTACAGCACGCCCGGCGACCGCTCCCCGCACCGCATCAGCCAGCGCGCCGTGTCCAACCTGTCGAGCATCGGCGGCGGCAGCGGCGGCAGCGTCACGGCCGCGCTGCAGGGCGGGCTCCTGCGGTTCTTCGACAGCTTCCGCTACGACCGCCTGGGCCTGTCCTGTCGCCTCGTAAACGACGTCTGCATGATGAACGGCGTGGCGCCGGCGCCGAACGGCTACTACATCGTCAAGGGCCGGGGCCTGCCCCGCATCGACGTGATCGCCAGCCAGCGGCGCGTTGCCTGGAGCCGGCTCGTCCGGCAGCTCGCCGCGATGACCCAGTCCTCGGGACCGGTCATCGAGTGACCTGCGGCCCGCGGCGGCTGCGCGGGCCCCGCCCGGCGGCGAAAACGGTGACCGGGGCTGCTCCGGCGGCGAGACGTTCGGGTAAGCTGGACGGAGTTCATGGTTCGTTCAGCTGGCGGCAACCACCATGGCCGCTGCAGCATCCGCAAAGGAGCCCGCGAAGATGACCCGCTGGATCACGACCGCAATCGGTACCGCGGCGCTGGCGCTCGCCGCCTGCGTCACCATCAACGTCTACTTCCCCGCGGCCGCCGCCGAGAAGGCTGCCGACCGCATCATCGAGGACGTCTGGGGCAAGGACGCCAAGGGCAACGAGCAGTCGGCACTGCCCGCCGGCGAGCGGGGCGTGCTGCTCGCCGCCGTCCGTGGCGCGCTCGAGTTCGTCATCCCCGCCGCCAATGCGCAGGCCGACCTCGACGTGTCCACCCCGGCGATACGCAGCCTGACCGCGTCGATGGAGTCGCGCCACGGCCAGCTCGAGAAGTACTACGCCTCCGGCGCGGTGGGCCTGACCGCCGACGGACTGGTCGAGGTCCGCGACGCGAATGCGGTGCCGCTTGCCGAGCGCAACGCGGTGCGCAAGCTGGTGTCGGACGAGAACGGCGACCGGAATTCACTGTACCGCGAGATCGCCGCGGGCAACGGCCACCCGGAGTGGGAGACGGACATCCGCAACACCTTTGCGGCGCGCTGGATCGCCAAGGCGCGCGGCGGCTGGTGGTACCGGAATGCCGCGGGGAACTGGGTGCAGAAGTAGCGGGCGCGACGCCGGTCAGGTAAGCCCTGCGCGGGTCATTCGACCGCCTCGATCAGATCCGCGCCCTGGTTGCGGGGGTCGTTGACCCGGCGGCTGACGGCGCGCGCGCTGAATTCCGCCGGATCGCGGGGGCCGAGCCAGCCCGACAGGGCGGCCACGTCCTGCTGCCGCGGGTCGAGCCAGGCTTCGAGCCCGGCGGCCGGCAGCACCGCCGGCATGCGGTGATGAATCTCCGCCAGCGGCCCGACCGCGTCGGTCGTGACGATGGTGCAGGACTCGACCGGCTCGCCTCCCGCCGGGTCGCGCCACGTCTCCCACAGCCCGGCCAGGCCCAGCGGCGCCCCGTCGCGCGAGTGGATGAACCAGGGCTGCTTGCCCGATGCAGCGACCTGCCATTCGTACCAGCCGTCCGCCAGGACGACGCAGCGCCGGCGGCGGAAGGCCGCGCGGAAGGCGGGTCGCTCGGACAGCGTCTCGGCGCGCGCGTTGATCATGCGGTTGCCGACCGACCTGTCCCTGGCCCACGACGGGATCAGCCCCCAGTGCAGCAGCGCCACCTGGCGCCGCCCCGGCTGTTCCTCGCGCAGCACCGGCACCGGCTGCGTCGGCGCGATGTTGTAGCGCGGCTCCAGCGCCGGGAAGTCGTCGAGCGCGAAGGCTCGCTTGACGGCCTCGGCGGGGGAGAAGAACGCGTAGCGCCCGCACATGTCCGCGCCCGCCCTACTCGCGAATCCCGGTTCCGCGGTTCATGAGGGTCACCACGACCGCGAACATCGCCACAGCGGCGCCGGCGGTGACCAGGAAGGCGCTCGTGACGTCCACGTCGCTGGTGCCGAGGAAGCCGTAACGGAACGCATTGACCATGTAGAGGATGGGGTTGGCGTAGGACAGCCGCTCGGCCCAGTCCGGCAGCAGCGAGATCGAGTAGAACACGCCGCCGAGGTAGGTGAGCGGGGTGAGCACGAAGGTCGGGAACCAGGAAATCTGCTCGAAGTTCTTCGCGAATATCGCGTTGAAGAAACCGCCGAGCGAGAAGACGATGGAGGTCAGCACCACCGAGCCCAGGATCAGCACGGGATGGTGCACCGGCAGGCGCGTGAAGAACAGCGCGACGCCGGTGACCAGGGCACCGACCAGCAGGCCGCGCAGCACGCCGCCGGCGACGTAACCCAGGACGATCAGCCAGTTGGGCAGCGGCGAGACCAGCAGTTCCTCGATGTGCTTGCCGAACTTGGCGCCGAAGAAGCTGGAAACCACGTTGCCGAACGAGTTGGTGATGACCGACATCATGATCAGCCCGGGCGCGATGTACTGCATGTAGTCGAAGCCGTCCATCTGGCCGATGCGGCGGCCGATCAGGCTCCCGAAGATGATGAAGTACAGGGTGGCCGTGATCGCCGGCGGCACGATGGTCTGGCCCCAGATCCGGAGGATGCGGTTGAACTCGCGCCGCACGATGGTGAGGAACCCGACCCAGCGGACACGGGCCCCGGCGTCGCCCGCCGCAGCGGCCGTTCCGGCGGCGGCGGTCATGCCGCGCCTCCCGCGGACGCGCCGCCCGTCTCCACCAGCCGCATGAACAGTTCCTCGAGGCGGTTCACCTTGTTGCGCATGCTCACCACGTCGATGCCGGCGGCCGACAGGCGCGCAAAGATCTCGTTCAGGCTGTGCTCCTTGGACACGTCGACCTCGATGGTGTGATCGTCCACCAGCCGCGCCGCGTAACCCGGCAGGTCGGGCACGGACCGCAGCGGGTCGCGGAAATTCAGCACGAACGTCTCCTGGTGCAGCTTGCGGATGACGTTGGCCATGGTGTCGTGCTCGATGATCCGGCCGCGGTCGATGATGGCGACGTCGCGGCAGAGGTTTTCGGCTTCCTCGAGGTAGTGCGTCGTCAGGATGATGGTCGTCCCGCCGCGGTTGATGTCACTGAGGAACGTCCACATGGAGCGCCGGATCTCGATGTCCACGCCGGCGGTCGGCTCGTCGAGGATCAGCAGCTTCGGCTCGTGCACCAGCGCCCGGGCGATCATCAGGCGGCGCTTCATGCCGCCTGAAAGCGCGCGGGCGATGCTGTCCCGCTTGTCCCAGAGTTGCAGCTGGTGGAGGTACTTCTCCGCCCGCTCCCGCGCCTGCTTCCGCGGGATTCCATAGAAGCCTGCCTGGTTCACGACGATCGTGAACACCTTCTCGAACTGGTTGAAGTTGATCTCCTGCGGCACCAGCCCGATGCAGGACTTCGCCCGCTCCAGGTCGCTGTCGATGTCGTGGCCGAAGACGCGCACGGAGCCGGAGGTCTTGGTGACCAGCGAGGTGATGATGCCGATCGCCGTGGTCTTGCCCGCTCCGTTGGGACCGAGCAGCGCGAAGAAGTCGCCTTCCTCCACGTCGAGATCGATGCCCTTGAGCGCCTGGACGCCGTTGCCGTAGGTCTTGGCAAGGCCCTGGATGGAAAGCGCCTTCATCGTGGCCCCTGGGATCAGCACAGCGCCGCGGACGCGACGCGAGCGGCGAAGCGTAAACTCAGGCGACCCTCCCCGCAACAGGACCATACGTCGATGCCGGGAAGAAGCCAGCGGGCCGCGCTGCGCGGGATCCACATCCTGCCGCGTCTGCCGCCCATGCCGCCGCCGGGTGTGCCCGCCCGGGGACATGCCGCCCGGCGTGGTGCGCGCTGACGTGGGCTACCGTGTCGCAGCCGACGCCGTCCTGCTGTTGCACGGGCTGTTCGTGTTGTTCGCGGTGCTCGGCGGCTTGCTCGCGGCCCGGCGCAGGTGGCTGGCCTGGTTGCACCTCCCCGCCGCGGCCTGGGCGGCGTGGATCGAGTTCTCTGGCGGCATCTGTCCGCTCACGCCGCTCGAGAACAGCCTCCGCGCGCGCGCCGGCGCCACGCCGTACGAGGGCGGATTCGTCGACCACTATCTGCTGCCGCTGGTGTACCCGGCCGGCCTCACGCCGCGGATCCAGGTCGCCCTCGGCGTCATCGTGCTCCTCGTCAACCTGGCGATCTATGCCTGGGTGCTGCGCCGCAGCCGCCGGTGAAGCTGCTGTGCGCGCGCGGCTTCCGCTCCCTGCAACTGCAGGCCGAGCAGCTTCAGGCGATCCAGCCCGGGACTCCCCGCCGGCGTGCGCAGGGCGGCCGCGATCTGCGCCCAGAAACGCTCGCGCGCACAGAAGCGGGCCGAGACGGCGGGCGCCAGCCGGCGCGCAAACGCGTCCAGCGCACCGACCGGCAGCGATTCGAGCGCGTCCTGCGTCCCCGGCTCCACGCCCAGCGCGAGGCGCGCCACCCGCGGGTCCAGCTGGGCGAGATGCCAGGCGAGCATCAGTCCCGAGCGAGCGAAGCGCAGCAGGCGGGAATCGGCGGCGGGCGGTGGCGGCCCGTCCTGGATGGCGCTGGCCGCGCGCGATTCGACCCGCCAGAAGCGCTCGTCCCGGAACCTGAGGTCGAACAGGGCATAGGGAAGCGGCAGCCGGCGCGCGAGCGCCGCGCCCCGCCCCAGCGCCGCCACGGCATCCGCCGGCAGCCCAAGGACCGGGACGCCCGGCCGCGCCGCGTGCAGGTCCAGGACCAGGGCAATGAACGCCCCGTTCACGCTGGCCAGCGCGCCGATGATCTTCTCGCTGAACAGGACTTGTTCGCCCCAGTGAGCCGTCCCGGCGGGGGGTGGCAGGGCGAGCGGTGTCTGATGGCGCATGGCATTTCTCCCCTTTGCCGCGCGATTGAGCCGGCCCGCGGGTCTTGGCCCGCTCGGCCGGAGCTGGTAAAAAAATACCAGTGGTTTTCAGCAACGTCAATGGACCCGCCCATGCGCATCACCGACGACCGTTACACCCGCGACCGCCTGCGCTTCGACCTCGCCCTGCGCCTGATCCGCCACGAGGCCAGGACCCGCACCATCCGCGACTGGACCGGCCTGACGGATGACCGGATCCGCAAGCTCTTCAAGAGCTATATCGAGCATGCGGGCGACCGGGAAATCCGCCGCCACCGCGGCAAGTCCCCGCGGCAACCCGCGTACTTCCTGCGCAATCCGCAGGTGCGGCTGCAGGCCGCCAGCCTGGCGTCGTTCTTCTGCCAGCTGGGGATGCTGCGGTCGGCCGACCCCGGCCTGCCCGGCGGCCTCGAGCGGCTGCGCTGGGGCGAGCGATTCTGCGAGGCCTACGAAGCCTTCCTCCAGCAGCATGAGCGCCCCCAGATCGGATTCGAGCACGCCTGCTTCCTGCAGCGGGCGCTCGAGCGCCAGAAGGAGCTGTGCATCGACGATTGTGCGGACTGTGGCGCGCTGATCGTGGCGCCCGTGTTTGCCAGCCGACCGGCGGACTGCGCCTTCTGCAATGACGGCGGCCGCGTCCGGGCGGCGGGGTGACGGAGCGCGGCCGAGCGGTCGCCGGACGGGGCGGCCGGGCCTGTCCTACAATGCGTCCCCTCATCCCAGGAGACCCCGCCCATGCCCCATACGCGGCCCAATGTCTTCGCCGGGCCGTACGTCGATCGACTCGACCCGCGGCGCGGCGATGCCGCCGCGGTCGCCGCCGCGCTGGCGGATCCGTCTGCGCGCCTCGTGCCGGTCTGGCGATCGCGTAACCTGCTCCGGCGCGCCCCCGGGCCCGCGGCCTGCCTGCTGGACGTCGGCGTGCACCTGCACCATGGCATCGACCCGGGCCAGCTGATCCTGCTCGGACGCTTCGGGCAGCACTGCGCCTTCGCCGCCGAGTTCGGCGGCGACGAGGCGCCCGACCTCGGCGCGGAAGGGGAATTCGTCGACTTGCGGCTTGCGGGCGGCGCGCTCGATTTCGACGAAGCGGGCCTGCTGGCCTACGCCCGTGCGATGGTCACCTGGAGGCGCCGGCACCGGTTCTGCGGCCGTTGCGGCGCCCCGATGCGCACCGAACAGGCCGGTCACGTCATGATCTGCACGGCCGAAGACTGCCTGTCCCCGGTGTTCCCGCGCCTCGACCCAGCGGTCATCGTGCTGGTCACCGACGGTCCACGCGCGCTGCTGGGACGCCAGGCAGGCTGGCCGGAAGGGCGCTATTCCACGATCGCGGGATTCGTCGAGCCTGGCGAGAG
>DATHZW010000174.1:0-4638 GCA_035458405.1 Steroidobacteraceae bacterium
TGATCCTGGCGCCGGGCCTCTGGGCGGCGCGCGGCCGCCTCGAGCAGCTGCTCGCGCCGGAGGTCCGCTGGGCCGCCCGCCAGGAAGGCGCCGGCTCGCAACGCTTCCTGCAGGAGACGCTGGCCCTGCACCGCATCGACCCGGCCGATCGCCGGATCACGGCCCGTGCCTACTCGGAGCGCGACGCGGCCGCGGCAGTGGCCATGGGCCAGGCCGACGTTGCGCCCGGCATCCGCGGGGCTGCGGCCGAGTTCGGCCTGGAGTTCCAGCCTATCGGGTGGGAGGCGTTCGACCTCGCGCTGTCGCGCGGTTTCTTCTTCAGGACGCTGTTCCGCAAGCTGCTCGACCAGCTGCGAGGCGCGGAATGCCAGCGCCAGGCGCAATTGCTCGGCGGCTACGACCTGGCCGAGCTCGGCACGCTGGTCTGGTCGCCGTAGCGCCTGTCGACCGTCAGCGCAGGGCCAGGTCGTGCTCGACGACGTGGCGCAACCCCAGCCCGTCGACCTCGAGCACGATGCGCGCGCGCAGCGGCTTCCCGGTGTCCAGGCTGCCGCCTGCAAGCGCAGCCCTGACCGCGTTCTCGATTTCGATCTGCGAGGTGATCCCGACCTTCTTCAGGAACTTGCGGATCTCGCCGTTGAGCTTTTCCTCGTCGAAAGCCTGTTCGGTCATGCTGTTCTCCCCCTTCCGTTGTGCGCCTGGAATCATTCGCCTGGACTGTCGGCCGCCGGTCCGAGCTTCCGCTCCAGCGTCTTGCGCGACACGCCGAGCTTGCGCGCGGCGGCCGACTTGTTGCCGTCGTGGGCACGCAGCACGCGGCGCATGTGCTCCTGCTTGACCTGCTCCAGCGTCCAGTCCAGCGGGTAGGCGCCGCCGGGCGCCGGTTCGAGTACGGCGGCGACCGGACTCATGCCGGGCAACTCGCCCATGAGCACCGCGCGCTCCACCAGGTTGCGCAGCTCGCGCACGTTGCCGGGCCAGGGGCGCGACCGCAGCCAGCTGACTTCCGGCTCGCCGACCGGCACGGGCGGCATGCCGAATTCCGCCGCGGCACGCTCCATGAAGTGCTTCGCCAGCGCCTCGATGTCATCGGGCCGCTCACGCAGGGGCGGCAACACGATGTGCGCCACGTTCAAGCGATAAAAGAGGTCCTCGCGGAAGCGCCCGTCGGCGACACGCTCGGCCAGCCCCGGCTGTACGGAGGCCACGATGCGCGCATCGACGGCCATCTCGCGATCGGTCCCGACCGGGCGGATCGCGCCCTCCTCCAGCGCACGCAGCAGCTTGACCTGCAGGTCGCGGCGCATGGCGCTGATCTCGTCCAGGAACAGCGTGCCGCCGTTGGCCGCGAGAAACAGGCCCTCGCGCAGCTGGTGGGCGCCCGTGAACGCGCCCTTGGAGTGGCCGAACAACTCGCTTTCCATGAGCTCCGGGGCGATCGCACCGCAGTTGACGGGAACGAACGGGCCCCGCCGTCCGCTCTGCTGGTGCAGCAGGCGCGCTGCCAGTTCCTTGCCGGTGCCGGTCTCGCCTTCCAGCAGGACGGTCGCCGGGGTCGGCGCCACCCGCGCGATGACGTTCCTGACGGCCCGAATGGGCTCGCTGTCGCCGACGAGCTCGACACCGCGGGACGTTGCCGAGTGAGCGATGCCCGGCGAGCGCCCAATCGCCGGCAAGGCCATCCCGGGTCTTGCCCGGCCATTCAGCGCGCGGCGAAGTGCGCCGGGCTCGAGCGGCCAGGCCAGGCAGTCGTTGGCCCCGGCACGCCGCGCGGCGTCGGCCAGTGCCGCGCCGGGCGGTCCGCTCACCAGAATGAGGCGATCCGCGGCCGTTTCCTGCCGCAGGCGGGCAATCCATGCGAAGGCGGGGTCCGACGCCGAATCCGCCTGGACGACGATGCAGTCGAAATGACAACGGGGCAGCAACAGCTCCGCCGCCGCGGGGCTCTCGGCCCATTCCACCAGCGCGTATTGCCTCGTCAGCACGCGCCGCAGGCTTTCATCCGCGAGCGGCCTCGCGCCGGTGACCAGCAGGGAAATCTGTTCGACTGCCAAGGGGCCTCCCGCCCTGTTCTTATGGACGCCCGGCGCCCCAATGCCGAGGCTAAGCAGCGCGACAGGATTACGCAACCCCACCAAGGTCGGGTCATTTTGTCGCAGCCGGCTGGCATCCTGGCATCCATCGACCGGAGCTTCTTGGATGGCGCCCGGATCCCGGATCCTTGCGCTGCACCGGGGCGGGGTCCCATCATCCCGGGATCGCATGCAACCAGCACTCCAGGCGTGACAGGGAGGGTGACCGTGCCCGCTGACTACCCCGCCGAAGCCATTTCAGGGCTCGTCCTGGCCGGCGGGCTGGCGCGCCGCATGGGCGGCATCGACAAGGGCCTGGTCGTCCTTGCAGGCAAGCCCATGATCGAGCACGTGCTGGCCGGACTGGCGCCGCAGGTGGGCCGGGTGCTGATCAACGCCAACCGCAACCTGGAGCAGTACGGCGGCTACGGCTACGAGGTGGTCAGCGACACGCTGGAGGGCTACCTGGGGCCGCTGGCGGGCGCGCTGAGCGCGCTCGAGGTCATCGATACCGAGTTCCTGCTGACCGTTCCCTGCGATTCGCCCCTCGTCGCCCCCGACCTCGCCGGGCGGATGTACGCGGCGCTCCGGTTGGGGCAGGCGGACCTCGCCGTGGCCCACGACGGGCGGCGCCAGCAGCCGGTATTCCTGCTGCTGAAACGCGGCCTGGCGGCCGACCTGGAGGCGTACCTGGCCAGCGGCGAGCGCAAGATCGACCGCTGGTTCGCGCGCCACCGCGTCGCCGAGGCCGACCTGAGCGACCGTCCGGACAGCTTCATCAACGTCAACGAGCCCGAGGAAAAACAGCGCCTCGAGGCGTTGATTCTTTCAAAACCACCCGCAGCCTGAGTAGCATTGCGCTTCCCGAGCCGGTGGATCCCCTGACAGTGAAAAAGACCATGCCCCTGCCCGCAGACGTCGATCCCTGCGATCAGCCCGGCCACGGGCACGCGGCCCTGCGCCTGGATGAAGCGCGCGCCCGGATCCTCGCCGAGGTGCGCCCGGTCGAGGGCAGCGAGACGCTCGACCTGCGCGCAGCGCTCGGCCGCGTGCTGAGCGCCCCCGTTCGCTCCGCCGTGAACGTGCCGGCGCACGACAACTCGGCGATGGACGGCTACGCGCTCGCCGGGACCGACCTGCCCGCCGACGGAGAAAAGGCCTTCCCGGTCATCGGCACCTCGTGGGCCGGCCGGCCCTTCGAAGGCGCCGTGCGCGCCGGCGAGTGCATCCGCATCATGACCGGCGCGACGCTGCCCGCGGGCGTCGACACGATCGTGATGCAGGAACACGTGCGGCGTGACGGCGACATGGCGGTCATCGCCAGCGGCCATCGTCCAGGCCAGCATCGGCGCCTCGCGGGCGAGGACATCCGCGCCGGGGACGTCGCCCTGGCGGCGGGCACGCTGCTCATGCCCGCGCACCTGGGACTGATCGCCTCCATCGGGACGGGCCGCGTCGAGGTCCGGCGCCGCCCCCGGGTCGCCATCTTCTCGACGGGCGACGAACTCCGCGGCATCGGCGAGGAACTCGGCGAGGGCCAGATCTACGACAGCAATCGCTACAGCCTGCACGGCATGGCGACGCGCCTCGGGCTGGAGGTCCTCGACCTGGGCGTCGTGCGCGACACCCGCGAGGCCACCCAACGCGCCTTCGAAGAGGCCGCCGCCAGGGCCGACGCCATCGTGACCTCGGGCGGCGTGTCGGTCGGCGAGGCCGACTACGTGGTCGAGACGCTCCAGCAGTACGGCCAGGTCGGCTTCTGGAAGGTGGCGATGAAACCCGGCAAGCCGATCGCCTTCGGCCGCGTCGGCGAGGCGCTGTTCTTCGGCTTGCCCGGCAACCCCGTCTCGGTGATGGCGACCTTCTACCAGCTGGTGCAGCCGGCGCTGCGCAAGTTGACGGGCAGCGCCGAGGCGGACCTGCCGATCCTGATCAAGGCCACCTGCCAGTCGAAGCTGAAGAAGAAGCCCGGCCGGCTCGAGTTCCAGCGCGGGATACTCGAACGCGCGGCCGACGGGGGCTACCTGGTCCGCAGCGCCAGCCACCAGGGTGCCGGCGTGCTGCGCTCGATGACCGAGGCCAACTGCTTCATCGTGCTGCCGCTCGAGCAGGAAACGGTGCATCCCGGCGCCGAGGTCGAGGTCCAGCCTTTCGCCGGCCTCGTGTAAGTCCCAGTCCAGGAGACGACGACATGTCCTATGCGCACGGCGGCGGCGACCGGCAGTTCAAGCCGATCAGGATCGCGATCCTCACGGTGTCCGATTCCCGCGACGAGACGACCGACAAGTCCGGGCGCCTGCTCGTCGAGCGCCTGACCAGGGCGGGCCACGAGCTCGTCGAAAAGGCCATCGTGCCCGACGACGTGTACCAGATCCGCGCCATCGTCTCGCGCTGGATCGCCGATCCCGGGGTGAACGCCATCATCACCACCGGCGGCACCGGCGTGACCGGACGTGACGGGACTCCCGAGGCCGTCCTGCCGCTGCTCGACAAGGTCATCGAGGGCTTCGGGGAGACGTTTCGCGCCATTTCCTACGGGCAGATCAAGACCTCGACGCTGCAGTCG
>DATHZW010000175.1:0-2314 GCA_035458405.1 Steroidobacteraceae bacterium
GACGCCCTTCAGGATCCGCGGCCTCAACTATTCAATCTCCTCGGCCTGCGCCACGGCTGCGCACTGCATCGGCAACGCCGCCGATGAGATCCGCTGGAACAAGCAGGACATCGTCTTCGCGGGCGGCGGCGAGGAGCTGAACTGGGGCCTGGCCGCGCTGTTCGACGCCATGGGTGCGCTGTCGGCGGGCCGCAACGACGATCCCGGACGCGCCTCCCGCGCTTACGACGCCGGTCGCGACGGCTTCGTCATCGCCGGTGGCGGCGGGATGCTGGTGCTGGAGGAGCTGGAACACGCCCGGGCGCGCGGCGCGCGGATTCTCGCCGAGATCGTTGGCTATGGCGCGACCTCGGATGGCTACGACATGGTGGCGCCGTCGGGCGAGGGCGCCGTGCGCTGCATGCGCATGGCGCTCGAGGGACTCGATGAACCGGTCGATTACGTGAACACCCACGGCACCTCGACGCCGGTCGGCGACCTGATCGAGTTGCAGGCGGTGCGCGAGGTGTTTGCGAAGGACGCGCCGCCCATGTCGTCCACCAAGTCCCTGACCGGACACTCGCTCGGCGCAGCCGGCGTCCACGAGGCCATCTACTGCCTGCTCATGATGCGGGGCGATTTCATCGCGGCTTCGGCCAACATCGAGGCGCTCGATCCGGAGGCGGAGGACCTCCCCGTCGTTCGCAGGCTGCAGACGCCCGGGCCGCGGCTGGCGATGTCAAACAGCTTCGGTTTCGGCGGCACGAACGCGAGCCTGGTGTTCCGCCGCTGGCAGGACTGAGGCCAAGGCGAGAGCGGCGTTCCGGCTCAGCGAACGTATTGCCAGAGCGGGCCCCGCACGCCCCGCTTGCGCAGCCGGCTGAAGTACCTGCCGTTGAAGCGCAGACCCAGCGACGGGACCGACCAGCGCGGCCGGTCCGCCGCGCGGCGAGCGACGGCCTCGAGAACGCGGGCCCGGAACTCGCCCATGTGCGCCGCAAGTTCGGCATTCAGGGCCTCGCGGTCGTCCTTGTACGCCATGATGATGGCGGCATGCGGATCGAGCGTGTCGATGAAGTCGAGCGAACGCTCGACGTCGTCCAGCGTGTCGCCGCGCGCCCCCAGGACGAAGGTATGACAGTCCATGATGCCCGCTTCGCGGCATACGCGGCTCGCCCGGCGGATGTCATCCGTCGTGAACCCCTTGCGCAGCCGCTCGAGCCCCTCGTTCGTGCCCGAGTCGGAGCCTATCTCGACCCCCGAGCAGCCCGCGCGTGCCATCACGTTCGCCAACGGCTGGTCGAAGTACCGGGGATTCAGGTAGCAGGTCCAGGGCTTGTCCAGGCCGCGGGCGATCAGCGCCTCGCTGACCTGGCGGGCGTGGTGGGGCGGCAGGTTGAAAACGGCGTCCACGACGAAGAGGTGGTCGATGGACGGATGGGAAGCCACCAGGGCCTGCCACTCGTCGGCGACAAGCTCCCCGGCTCGCCGCCGTATGTGCCGACCCTCGATGGCCGGGTAGGTGCAGTAATCGCAGGTCATCGTGCAGCCGCGCTTGGTCTGGATCGAGGCGATCCCCGATAGCTCGTAGTACCGGGGGTCGGTCCAGCGGCGGTCCGGTGCCACGTTTGCGTCAAGGTCGAGATACCCGCCACGCCGGGGTGCCGGGACGCGCGCCTGCCCGTCGCCGGACAGCAGGTTGGGAATGTCCCGTGCCTCGCGCGACCCGCTGGCCAGGCGCGAGACCAGGGCTGCAAAGGCCCGCTCGCCCTCGCCGACGACGCCGTAGTCGAGTCCGAAGCGGCGCATGAGCTCCTGTGGCAGGACGCTGAAGCCACCGCCGCCCATGACCAGGGGCGCGAGGCTGTGCTCGCGAATCGTGCGCAACACCTGGTCGTAGTAGGCGAGGATGGCCTGCGAGTCGGTGTAGTCCGCGTTGTGCAGGTTGCGCATCCCGACGGCAATCAGGTCGGGCGAGAATTCGTCGAGCCGGCGCCCGACGAACTCGAGGGGGTGGTCCTCGAAGCACAGGTCGATCAGGGTCCCGTCATGTTCCTCGCCGATGGCGCCCATCATGTACAGCAGCCCGAGCGGCGGCACCGGGTCGGGAAGTTGCTCGCGATTGGGCGAGATGAATGCGATTCGCAAGACGGACCCCCTCGGCGTTGCTGCCCTGTCTGCGGGCGTCGCGCGCCCAGCTGCATGGTGTCACGACTTGCGGGTTCGCGGAAACGTCAGCGGCCAGCCCGCCGGTCGCTGCCGGCCCCGCTCGGGCCCGTTCCAGAAGTCGTAGAAGTTGAACCAGTTGTATGGCGCGATCCGGACGTGCTCGGCA